>JAFGRS010000535.1 GCA_016935045.1 Lentisphaeria bacterium
CCCAGCGCTCGGGCCGGGCGAGGTAGGCCGCCAGGTTGTCCGTGAGCCGTTCCAGGTTCTTCCGGTGCGGGTTGGCCGGGTAGCCGTAGTGGGGGAGCCGCCAGCCCAGCGCCACGATGCGGCCCTTGCCGAGGGCATACTCGACGAGAGGGTTCTCGACTCCCGCCGGACTCCGGCCGAGGAGCATGCCCCGCGAGGGACCGCCGCTGCCGTGAAAGTCCGCGAAGGCAGGGTAGCCGCGGTCGCTGAAGGGGATCGCCTCCTCGACGGGTCGCAGACCCGCGAACGCCGGGTGGTTGGGGAGAACGGGCACGATGGCCGCGGGATTGGCGTCATCTCCGGGGCCTCCCCGGCGGGGCGCCAGGGGTTCCGCTCCGAGGTCGTGCACGAGTGCGAAGGCGGCCCCGGTCAGGAGCAGCCCGTTCCCGGCCTCGACGAAAGCCCGAATCGCGGCCCGGCCGGCTGCCGTGGCGCCGACCCCTTCGGGCTGCGCCGCGTCGCCCTGGTGCAGCCAGAGCACCCCTCCGCCAGCGGGCGCAGCGGCCGGCGGCGACGCCACGACCCGCCAACCCCGAACCACCGCAAACTGACGCACCGCAACGGCTTCAGGGCCATCACCCAGGGGCAGAACCAATACCCCCTCCCCAGCCGCCAGGCACACCCCCGCACAGAGCGGTAGGACCGCCCGCGGGAGAACGCGGAACACGCTGCCCTGCTTCCATGGTACGCGCATGGTCGGGCGTATCCGTTGCCTTGCCACCGCTACCCCGCGCCTTCAGCTCTCGCGGTCCCGGTCCTTGGTGAAGCGGAGGATGTAGATGTCATCCTGGGGTTCGAGGTCGGCGGAGAAGCCGGCCGCCTCAAAGCAGGAACAGGTTTCCTGGAGTCTCGCCCGGCCCGGATCGGCGAGGAAACAGACCCCTCCGGGACGACAGCACTGCCGCACACAGGCCGCCAGAGGGCCGACCATGGCGGCCTCGTAGATCAGGTCGCTGCCGAGGACGATGTCGAAGGAATCGGTCAGGGCGGGCCGGCGCCAGTCCATGCGCAGATACCGGATCGAGGAAACGCCGTTGAGACGCGCGTTGGCCAGGAAGAACGCCTCGTTGTCCGGGTGGTAGTCCGCGGCAGTCACCTGCGCTCCCAGGCGCGCCGCCGCCAGGGAAGGCAGCCCCAGGCCGCAGCCCAGTTCGAGGACGCGGCGTCCGGGCCACAGTTCCGGCCGTTCGATCATGAACGTGGCCAGGGCCTTGGCGGCATCCCAGAGGATGGCGTAGTAGGGGATGCGGTCGGCGTCGTCCGGGGCCGTTTCGACATAGTATTCGATGGCGTCATCGAGGCTGTCGATCAGGCGCAGGCGGAAGACCAGCGTCCCGATGCGGATCTCCTCGACGTGGGTTGAGAAGAGGGGTTTTCCCATCATGACGCCTCCCGCCCGGCCTCATCCTCCCGCCTGGCCTCGAGGGCGCATTCGTTGGCGCGTTCGGGGGAGGACAGGCAGCGGCCACAGGACACGCAGCGCGCCGGTAGCGTGCACCCACCCCGCCAGCGCGCGGGGAGGTCCGGCTCCCGGATCAGCGGCCGGCACAGTCCCACCGCGTCGCAGAGGCACTCTCCAAGCAGGCGCCGGGCCGTGCCGGGAGAACGGATGCCCCCGGTCAGGATGAGGGGGCAACGCACCTCCTGCCGGATGCGCCGGCATTCCTCCTCGAAGAAGACGAGTTCTCCGCGTTCCCTCAGGGCGGCCGCCCGGAAGGCCAGGGGAATGGTCTCGCCGATGCCGCCGCTGAGTTCGATGGCCGCAACGCCCCGCGCCTCGAGCATCCGGCACCGGGCCACGGCTTCCTCGAGCTGCATGCCGTCGGGGTGGAAATCGCTCACATTCTGCTTGACCAGAATGGGAGTGTTCGGACCCACCGCCCCCCGGACGGCATCGAAGACGGCTTCCAGAAAGGCTCCCCGCTTCCGGGCCGTGCCGCCCCAGCGGTCCCGCCGCCGGTTCGTGAGGGGCGAGTTGAACTGCGAGATGAGGTAGCCGTGCGCGGAGTGGAGCTGCACCCCGTCGAATCCCGACTCCCGGCAGCGGCGGGCGGCCGCGGCGAAGGCGGCCACGATCCCCTCGATCTCGCCGGAGCTGAGGGCGTGATCCGGACGCTTGGCCGCGCCCTCGAAGATGGCCTTCGACGGTCCCACGGAGCGGATGTGAGGCTGGTCCGCGTTGACTTGGCGTCCGCCGTGGTTCAGCTGGCAGACGATGGGCGCCCCGCCCCGGTGGCAGGCATCCACCAGGCGCCGGAAGGCGGGGAGAAAGGCATCGTCGTAGAACGCCGTCATCCGGTTGCCGCAACGGCCCTCGCGGGTCACGGCCGTGTGCCCGGAGATGACGAGGCCGACGCCGCCACGGGCCAGGCGCTCGTAGAAACGGGCCATGGCGTCCGTAGGGCAGCCGACGTCCTTCTCCGCCGCCCCTTCCCCCGTGGCGGAACGCACGCTGCGGTTCGCCATCGCGATGGCGCCGATCCGCAGCGGTGTGAACAGCTCATTCACTCCTGCTCCCCCTCCGGCCTTCCGGGGCCTGCCCGGGCCGTCGTCGCCAGACACTCGAAGATGCCGGCCTCGATGGCCGCGGCGAGGGCGTTGCGGCGGTGGCTGATGCCGTTCTTCACCGTCGGCGGCAACTCCGCGAAGGTCTGCGTGTGCCCCTCCGGCACGAACACGGGGTCGTACCCGAACCCACCGTCGCCCCGGGGGCCGGCGATGATCCGGCCGCGGACCTCCCCTTCGGCGGTGCGCACGTCGCCATTCGGCGCGGCCACCGCGATGACGCAGACGAAACGCGCCCGACGGTCCCGGATGCCCTCCAGCGCCGCCAAGAGCTTGGCAACGTTGCGGCCGTCATTGCCGCCGGGCCCCGCATAACGCGCCGAGTACACTCCGGGCGCCCCGCCCAGAGCCATCACCTCCAGACCGGAATCGTCCGCCACCACCACGCGGCCCGTCGCCGCCGCGATCTCGGCTGCCTTCCTGACCGCATTCTCCCGGAAGGTGGCACCGTCCTCCACCACCTCGGGGATCCCGCCCACGTCGTCCGGACCGAGAACACCGATCCCCGCGGGCGCGAGGATGGCGGCCATCTCGCGGACCTTGTGAGCATTGCCGGTCGCGGCGAGGATCTGGAATGCGGGCATCGGGATGACCTCGTGTGGTGTCGGTTGACTCGCGGCATCCGGCGTGCGGCGAGGAGCACGGTTCCCCCATCGCGGCGACCCTGCGCACATCCTATGAATACACATACGCCGATTCCGCGCCCGGGTCAAGGCCTCCCGGCGCATCGGCGGGGCGTCCGCCTCAGGCCAGGTCGCGCCGCAGCCACCGCCTGCGGACCGACGGCGCCAGGCCGAGGGCGACGAGAAGCCCGAGCGCCATGGTCCCCAGGAGCAGGGGTGTCGACTGCAGGTGGACGCAGCCCATCAGCCCCGCCGCACTGACCCCCGACACCACCCCGATCCCGACCACCAGGGGAACCAGGCTGCGAACCCCGCAGATGCGGGCCCAGACGCAGAACGCGGCGGGTTGCCAGGCGCCGCTGACCAGGACCAGGATGAGCCAGGTGCGGCCCGGCAGGAGTTCGGGTGCCGCCAGCCACAACACCAGCGGCAGAGACACCAGCACGAACCACGTGGTCACCTGGCCCCAAAGCGCCGCCGCGGCCTGTTCGAGGAGAATGTCCCGGCGCCGGACAGGATAGGTGAATTCGCGTGACAGGACCAGGGAACGCAATTGCCAGTACTGCACCAGCGCCAACTGCGGGAAGAAGAGCGGTATCCAGAGGGTCCCCGCCAGGGCCCGGGCAGGGGTGTCCGAGCCTTTCCACATCCAGAGCTGCGTGAGAGCCACGAGTGCCCAGACCAGGCAGGGCATGGCCAGCATCATCCAGGACGAGCCGCAGGCTCTGCGCCACTGCCGGACGCGTTGCCAGCGGGAATCTCCCACGTAGCGGCGCTGGTCCGGCGCGGCCACGTCCATCAGGCGCAGCCAGATGCTGTTGCGCTCGTCGAGCTGGCGGATGGCGGCCGAAAGGGCGCGCCGTGCCTGGGGTCTGGACAGGCTCTCCAGGTTGGCACGGACCTGGGTCTCGTAGCCCGGGGTCTCCTCGTCCATGGTGACCAGGAAACGCGCCGTCCGCCAGAGAAGCAGAACCCCGCCGGCCAGCAGTAGGGATGCCGCCGGTGGATAGGCCCCCGAAAGCAGGCGCAGGGCCGGTGTGGCCAGGGGCGGGAAGAACAGAAGCAGCCACGACAGCCCGAACAGGGCCGCGTAGTGACGACCCCGGCACGGGGCGGCGAGCGCCAGGCCGGCAAGCGGCAGGGCAAGGGCCAGCGTCCCTGGAACACTGCCTCCACCACACGCCGCCAGCAGGGCGAACAGGCCAATCACACAGACGACCCAGAAGAGCCCGCCGCACAGATGCGGCCACAGAAACCCCGGCATCAACCGGGCACGGCTGGAGCCGAACTGCTCCTTGAGATGAATGCCGATGCCGGCGCAGACGTAGCCCACGCCGAAGAACAGGGTCAGGGCTCCCAGAAAATGGGGGCTCTTTCCGGAAGCCACCAGCAGGAAGCCGGGAACCTGGCAGGCCAGCAGCACCACGCAGAGCCAGAACTGCCAGCGCAGAAAGTAGGTGCGCAGGACGATGCCAAAGGCTCTCATGCTTGCTTCCTCCCGTCAGCTTGCAGCTCGATGAATGCGTCTTCCAGGTTCAGGTCCACCACCGCGGGCACGATCCCGGTGGCGCGGTGGAGGTGCTCCACACAGCCTGCCACGTTGCCCCGCACCACGGCCACGGTACCGGTTGGGGTTGCCTGGACGCGCAGGAGTGTCGCCGGCAGGCTGTCGAGGGTGCTCTGCGGACACGAGACGCCGGGCAGGCGCAGTTCCTTGAGGGAGTCCCGGAAGGCGTCCAGGTCCTCGTGCAGCAGGAGAGAGCCGCGGCACAGCACCGCCACATGACTGCAGACCCGCTCCACGTCGCTGGTGATGTGGGTCGACAGCAGAATCGTCCGTTCCCCGTCCGCAACCATCTCCACCAGGCGGCGCAGGAAATCCCGGCGCCCCTCCGGGTCCAGGGCCGCCACCGGTTCGTCCAGCAGCAGGACCTCCGGTCCCGACGCCAGGGCCAGCAGGATGGCCAGCTTCTGCAGCTGCCCCACGGAAAGGGCCCCCACCCGTTTGCGGGGTTCCAGCTCGAACCGGTCCAGCAACTCCGCCACCAGCTTCTCGTCCCAGCGCGGGTAGAATGACCCCTGATAGGCAATGGCCTGGCCCACGCGCATCCATGGGTACAGCTCCGGTTCCTGCGGCACGTAGCCGATGCGGGCCTTGACCCCGGGCGACAGGTCCAGGGAGGCCTCCCCAAG
>JAFGRS010000066.1 GCA_016935045.1 Lentisphaeria bacterium
GAGGGCTGTCCCGCCGACGCGACGCAGATGAGGTCCGGCTGGATGCCGGAGTTGCCGGCGTTGGGGTCCGGGTCGTAGGCGCCGGCCCCGGAGGTGGGCGCCACCCAGATGGGGACTTCCCGTCCGGGGGTATTCGAGGCGATGGCGCCGCGCAGGTCGCGGCTGAGCTGATCGAGGAGGATGTGGGCCTTCTCGTAGGTCTGCGCGTTGCTTTCCGCCAGGCTGTAGGCTTCCTGGGCGCCGCTGATGATGGCGAAGAGCATCCCCATGAGGACCACCAGGACCACCATGGCCACCATCAGCTCGACCAGGGTGAAGGCCCGTCGGCGGCACGCTCCGGCGCCGCGGAATACACTGCTGTCAGTTGGCCGCATGGAACACCTCGAGCGAGTAGATGCGCTTGTATCGCGCCGTATAGGGCAGTTCCCCGGGCCAGCTCACCTCGACGTTGATGCGCGTCCCGATACTCGGGTCCACCGTGGTGCTGCTGCTGACCTGGATGCTCTGCCCCCAGACCGCCGCGACGCACTGGAAGTCCGGGTTCTCGGTGGGCGGGCCGTCGAAATCGTCGCCATCGTCCCCATCGGCAAAGGCCACCAGCTTGTAGACGCGCTTGTCCGTCTGCATCTGGATGGCCCCGGCGCTGTTGAACTCGCCGGCGCCGGTGATCGAGGTATCCAGTCCCAACATGGAGGCGTCGGGACGGGCGTTCCAGTTCGGGTTGCTGATCACCCAGCCGTCCCAATCCTGGTGCAGGGTCCAGCGCAGGCTGTGCAGAAGGTGTTCGGCCGAGGTGGCGGCATAGGATTCGGCCATGGCGTCACGGCTGCTGCTCAGACCGACGGGGAAGAGGGCCAGGACGCTGACGACGCCGATGGCGACGACCCCGAGGGCGAGGAGCACTTCGACCATGTTGAAGGGGTGTCGTTTCATCGTCTTGCTCACCTCGTCCGCTCTGCCGTCCGGGCGGCCCCGTCGATGCGGTTGCCGGCGCGGTACCGTGCAGGGTCTCAGCTCAGCGGGTCCTCGGGCCGCAGGAAGCGCACCCGCCCGGTGAACTGGTTGATTTCGAGGTTGATCCAGTTCTCCGGGTTCCTCACGATCGGGGAAGCGGCCCCGGGAGTCAGGGCCCCCTCGACCAGGGTCACGTCCCGCTGCAGACTGACCAGCCGCCCCGCCGGGCGGAACACCACCGCCCGCACCGGATTGGCGAACCCGGCGACATCCGCTATGGTCGTGATGGCGCCATCCGACAGGTCGGGATCGGGATTCGCCGCCGTCGGGCCATCCTGGTCCGCTTCGATAATCACCGTCCCCACCGGGACGAAGTTCCACGGCACGTTGGGGACCCACTTGTCGAAACGGTACGTGCCGCTGTCGTTGACCACGAAACAGGGCCGGAAGCCGGTGAAGGCCACCGTGTCCCCGCCACTGCTGTTGAGCGTTGGAAACAGGATGGCGACATGCTTGCGCTGGGTGATGGCCTCCTGGCGCGCCAGGCGCAACTGGCTGCCGACCATGCGGGACCCGGCTTCGACGCCACTGCTCGACGTGACCTTGAGAATGGTCGGGATGGCCACGGCCATGAGCAGAACCACGATGACCATCACCACGAGCAGTTCCACCAGGGTGAAGCGGCGGCGAATGCTGACCTGTGTGCCCCTGTGACGTTTCATTCGACTCGCGCCTCCGCTCGACCCGGGCCGTCGGGGTACACCGCTCCCGGAGCAAGGGTCTCCGTTCCTCCTCCGGACGGCCCTGCTTTCGGATCGGTACACCGCACGCCGCACCTTTCCTTCGGCTTTCTGTTCAACCGAATTATAACGATTGGCCCCGCCCCATGCAAGCAGAATCGTGGCGGGGGCTCGGATCGGGCGGATCGGGCGGATCGATCCGGTCACATGGCCCGGCGCCTGCCGCCGTTGCCGGGGGTTGGGGCGGGACCTTCCCGGCGCGCGATGGGCAGTTCGAAGTGCCATCCCCCCTCGTCCAGGCGGGGCACCCACGTCCGCGGGTGCACGTCGGCATCGCAGCGCGCCGCGATGACGGCGCCGACGTAGGCGGCCTCCCGCTGCGTGCTCAGGCGCGGGCGGAACCTGGTGAGGCGGTTGTCGCTGAGGATGGGATAGGCGCGCAGGCTGAAGACGAGGTCGTTGCCCTGGCGTCGGGCGATGAGCGTGGGCAGCATGCTGAACGGCCAGGCGTCCCGTTCGTCGTATTGGCCCGGGGAGTTGAAGACGCCGTTGCCGATGCTGTAGAGGACCCACTTCCCCTGCCGGCACTCGATGCCCTGCAGGGTGTGGGAGCCATGCCCCAGGACCACGTCGGCGCCGGCCCCGATCATGGCGTCGGCCAGCCGTTCCTGCTCCGCGTCCTCCCATTCGTAGTTCCGTCCCCAGTGCGGGAAGGCCACGAGGAGGGCATCGGGCATGGCGACACGCAGACGGCGCACCTGCTCGACGGCCCCCGTCGGCGTCCACAGATTCACTCCCTCGTCACGGCCCTCGGCGTAGGCATCGTACACCCGGTCGTAGCGTTCCCGGTAGACATAGCCGGCAACGACAACGAGACGGAGAGGCAACCCCTCGACGGAACCCCGGCGGCACCAGGGCAGGGCGGCGGAAACCTCGTCGTCTCCGGCGCCGAAGGACGCGATCCCCGCCTGGCCCAGGATCCTGAGGCAATCGGCCAACCCCCCTTCGCCGTAGTCGAAAACGTGGTTGTTGGCCAGGCTCACCGCCGCCACCCGCAGGGCCCGCAGCCCATGGATCGTCTTGACGGGATCCGCGCGGTGCAGGTAGTCCTTGTCGTCGCCGAAGCAGGATCCCCGGCGCTCGGTGAGCACCATCTCCGCATTCAGGATGGTGAAATCCACGTCTTCGAGCAGGGGCTGGAGCCCGGCGAATCCCCGGCTGTACTCTCCCGCGGTCACGCCGGGATCCACCATGAGCGCGTCGACATAGGACTCGCCGAAGTAGGTATCCCCCGCGAACAGGACCCGCAGCAGCCCGTCCCGCGACGGCTCGGCAATCGGGCCGGAACGGGCCTCGGCGCCGCGTCCGACCAAGGCCAACAGGCAGACCACGGACAGGACGACGGCCACGGCCCGTCGCGCGCGGCTCCCCTGGACGGCCCTGCCCCCGGCACCGTCCAGGGCGCTTGCGCGCGCCCCGTCCCCGTGCGCAGGGCCCGAGCCAACGAGGCCGGTTCCGCGACCGCAGGACAGAGATCGTTTCACAGGGGTCTCCGCCCCGGACTCGGCTCCCTGCCGAGTGCTGCCGCGGCAGCCGGGGCTGTCAACACCCTTACCATGGAGCGTCCGGTCACGGAGTCAACAGCATGCGGGAAGAAGATCCGCACGCAACGTCTCGAAATCGTCGGAACGGGGTCAAGCCTGCCTTTTCGATCGAGAATGGTGCCCTCGGGGCCTAAGTACTCGCGGACGGAAATACGGTGACGTTGGCCGAGGCGGATTTGGATGCCGGGGACCACCGGGGGCAAGGCGGGCATACCCA
>JAFGRS010000536.1 GCA_016935045.1 Lentisphaeria bacterium
GCTCGCTGCTGACATGGCTGAAGAGGGCGGACATCTCGGCGATCAGGCTCTGTTCCTGGGCGCTTAGGCGACGGGTCTTCCAGGGCGTGAGGACCCTATTGGCCAGTCGCCGCACCGGTCCCGCCGGCGGGGAGCCGGACGCTTCTCCCGCCATGCGTTGCAGGAGACTGCTGAAGAGGGCGGAGTGTCTGCCGTTTCGGGTCAGTCTCTGTCTGTAGTAGGAATAGGCGATGCGATAGAAGCTGTGGGCAAGCTGGATGCTGGTGCCTGCTTCGCCGCCGGGTTGGTGTCGCCCCGCCTGGAGGTGCTGCAGGAATTCCTGGACGCTGTTGGCCATGGGCGTCACGGTGTGCGCCGAGGCCACGTAGATGCCGCTGTGGTCGTCGCTGCCGCCGGTGCGGTACTTGATCCAGGGCGTTTTTCCGCAGGGGACGATCCCGTGGGCGTCGGCCAGTTCCGCGATGACTTCGGGCGTGAGGGAATCCAGAAGCACCGCCAGCATCCGGTTGGTTTCCAGGTACCGCGTGCCATTGAGGCTCTCGAAACGGTTGAACAGGAGGAGAAGCTGTTCGACGTGACGGAGTTTCAGGCGCTCGTTCACGGCGAAGAACGGGTGCGCGACGGAGTGGGCGATGCCATGCTGATTGAGGTAGTCCCGGAATTCGCGGATGTTCTCCCGCACCGTCTCGATGTCGGCAAACTGGGCTTCCGTCACGCCGTACACAAGAACGTGAATCTTGCAGCGGTCTTCGGGGAAGTAGGTCGTCACCTCCGTCGAGAGAAAGGTCCCCGGCAGATCCGCGATCTCCAGGCAACCGGAAATGGAATTGTGGTCGGTGATGGTGACAAAAGTCATGCCGTTGCGCCTCGCCTGACGGTAGATCTCCCGCGGTTCGACGAAGCACTCCGGGGCGCCGATGCGGCGCAGAATCCACTCGCTGGGGCGATCCGAGTACTTGCTGTGAATGTGGAGGTCCGCCTTGGCTTGCATCGCATCCCTTCGCGTGTCCCGCGGTTCGTGAATAGGCAGGGCCGCTGCCGGCACAGGGCCGATCTCAGGTTTCCCGGAGGCCGGGTCCCGGAGGCCCTTAGCCCCCGATGCTGATCAAGATGGTGGCATTTCGTCAGAAGGGGGTTAGCGTCCTGTTGGTTCCTGTCAGCGCCCGGCGAGGAATGCGTTGACTGTCTGCGCCGTGCGTCGGGAACCGGGTCCCCGGGCGGCCCTGTCGAAGGTTGCGTTCCACACGGGTTTTCCGGGCAGACAACGCGAAGGACGGATGCCATCATGCCGGTACAGGACGGGATTGCCGAGAGGATTGCGGAGCTGAAAGCACGGCGGCATGCCGTGATTCTGGCCCACAACTATCAGCGCCGGGAGGTGCAGGAGATTGCGGATTTCACGGGCGACTCCCTGGAGCTCAGCCGCAGGGCCACGGAGATCGAGGCCGAGGTGGTGGTGTTCTGCGGTGTGCATTTCATGGCCGAGACCGCCGCCATCCTGAATCCGGGCCGTACGGTATTGATCCCGGATCCCGAAGCAGGATGTCCGATGGCCGACATGATCACCGGCGAGCAGCTGCGTGACCTCAAGGCCCGTCACCCCGGGGCGCGGACGATCTGCTACGTCAACAGCACCGCCGAGGTCAAGGCGGAAAGCGACTGCTGCTGCACCAGCGCCAATGCGGCGCGGGTGGTCCAGGCCTATGCCGATGCCCCCGAGATCCTCTTCGTCCCCGACAAGTACCTGGGCCAGTTCGCCGCCGAACAGACGGGAATTCCCCTGGTCCTGTGGGACGGCTTCTGCCCGACCCATGCCCGCCTGCTCGAGTCCGACATCACCGCCGCGAGGGAGGCCCACCCGGGCGCCGTGGTGATGTGCCACCCGGAATGCACCAAGCCCGTGCGGGACGCTTCGGACGCGGTTCTCTCGACCGGGCAGATGTGCCGTTTCGTGCGCGAGGACCCGGCCCGTGAGTTCATCGTGGGGACGGAGCTGGACATGGTGCACCGGCTGCGCCTCGAAGCCCCGGGGAAGGTGTTCCATCCCATCAGCAGCCGTTGCATCTGCCCGAACATGAAGAAGATCACCCTCGCGAAGGTGTTCCTGGCGCTGGAGCGGCTGCAGTACCGCGTCACCGTTCCGGAGGCGATCCGCGGGCGGGCCGAGGCGGCCATCCGGGCCATGCTGGAGGTGGCCGCCTAGCCGTTTCTTCTTACGAACCGCGAAACACGCGCAGGAACACGAAGGGAACCACCTGCCGACAAGCGGGTTGCACGGGTCACTCCCAGCGGCGCACGGAAGCGCCCGACACCCGGGTGCAGCGCCGGGATCGGTGCTGCAATCGGTTCGGAACGAACCTGTTCGTGTGTTTCGCGTGGATCGCGGTGGATCATCGTACTTAGCGCTTCTCGCAACTGGGGACCATGGTCCTTGCAGCGCAATGAGATGTGTAGCGAGACGTTAAGGCCCTTCCCACAGGCGGCGGTGCACCTCTTCGGCCGGGACCCGGATGCCGTCGCGCGGGTTGGGTTGCGCTGCCTTGGCCGCCTGCCAGGCGGTGACGGCGGCCTGCCAGCGTTCCAGCCGGGCCGCATCCAGCAGGGGGTCGGCGGTGCGTTCGCGCCAGGCCTGCAGTACTTGTTCGAGGCGTCGGCGGATGCCGGCCGCGGCCGCGTCCCCGGCGAGGTTGACGGTTTCTCCGGGATCGGCTTCGAGATCGAACAGTTCCACCGGCTCCTGATCCTCGGCGGGAGTCAGATTGAGCAGCAGCTTGTGGCGAGCGTCGCGCACGGTGCGTTGGACCTTGAGGATGCTGGGCTCGTGCCAGTTCATCTCCGTGAAGAGGTACTCCCGCCAGGTTGCGGAGCCGGTCCCGAAGAGGGGTTGCAGGGCCATGCCCTCGAGGTCCTGCGGCGCCGTGGCCCCGGCAGCCCGGAGGATGGTGGGCATCAGATCGAGTGAGGACACGAGTTCGCGGCGCACCGTCCCCGGGGGAATCCTCCCGGGCCAGCGCGCGATCAACGGCACGATGACGCCGCGTTCGTAGCTGCTGCTCTTGCCGCGGATGCCGACGATCCCGTTGTCGCCCAGGAACAGGATGAGGGTGTTGTCGGCCACTTCCGCGCGGCCGAGTTCCTCGAGGAGCAGGCCGACGCCCGTATCAAGCCGTCGGATGCAGTTGAGAAGGGTGGCGCTCACCCGGCGCTGGGCCTGTTCGGTGGGTGTCTTGAGGGGGAGGGGATCGCGGATATCGGCGGCGGTCAACGGCTGTTCGGGCAGGCCCGCCACCTGGTCCTCCTTCGGGGTGTACGGTCCGTGCGGGTCGAAGTAATTCACATAGTAGAAGAAGGGTTTTCCGGACGCTTTTGCCTCCGCCAGGAACTCCCGGCTCTGTTCGGCCACCCAGGTGACGTCACGCGTGGGCCCGGCCGCCTTGCCCCTGCCCCGCGGTTCCCAGTCAAATGGGAATCCATCCTCCGGCGCGACGTGCAGCTTGCCGATGATCCCGTTGTAGTAGCCCGCATCACGCAGCAGCGCGGGGAGGGTCACCTGCCCGGGGTGCATGGCGAAGCCCATGTGGGAGAGGCCGACCTGCCCGTTCTGATGCGGCCAGCGGCCCGTCAACAGGGCTCCGCGCGATGGGCTGCAGGAGGACTGGGCAACGTAGGCCGAGGTGAAGCGGACACCCTCGCCGGCCAGGCGATCCAGGCACGGCGTCGCGATCCGTCCCTCTCCGTAGCACGAGAGCTGGTGCCCCAGGTCGTCGGCCGTGATCAGCACGATGTTGGGACGCCCGGCCCCCGCCGGCGCCCCAGCGGCAACTCCCGAAAACCCCGCCAGGGCGGCCACCCCCGCCCCCGTGCGCAGAAAGTCACGACGCGTGGCGGCAAGGGAAAACCCGATCCGGCCCCCGAACGACGTGTCGTCTGATCCCATGGGAACGCTCCTTTGTGTAGACTTGGCCAACGGTAGCGCTCGGCAGACCCCGACGCAAACCCGCCCACCCAACGGTACAACCGCCGCGAAACCAACCCGGGGACCGAATGAGAAACGCGGCAGGTCGTCCGGAAAACGGGTGCTGGGCGGTGGGTCCGTGGTGGGGGGGCAGCGGCCTGTTTTCCGGCCATGGCGTGGGGGCGGGGTGTCCGGAAAACGGGCATGCGGCGGGGGTAGCCGGCCTGTTTTCCGGCCATGGCGTGGGGGCGGGGCGTCCGGAAAA
>JAFGRS010000537.1 GCA_016935045.1 Lentisphaeria bacterium
GCCCGGACGCGTTGAACTCGCCACAGGAGTTCGCGGTGACACTCGATGTGCGCGATCGGCCCCCCGCGGCGGAGGCGACCGTTGACGACGAGGGCGAGGGGTTCTCGTGCACTCCGTACTTCTGGGTTGGACACCGCTTCGCCAAACGCGTGACCAACTACCGGACCAACGGCAGCCGCTCCTGGCCCGGCGAGGTAGCCCGCTTCCGGCCCGATCTGGCGGCGGGAACCTACGAAGTGGCCTTCGACCCGAAAACGCCTTTCCCGCGGGGTTCGTCCTTCGTGGTGCGCGTTCGCCACCGTAACGGCGAAGATCTCCTCCGCGTCACGCCGGCGCGCGACCGCCGCATCGGACGGTTCGACTTCGCCAGGGGCGCGGACGGATTCGTGGACATCCGGGCGGAAGGCGGAGAAGGGCTGGTGCTGGCGGACGCGATCCGTTTCACCCGCATCGGGAGCAACACGGACTCGATCCGGGACCTGGTCGAGGCGAAGATCGATGCCGGGCTCTTCCTGGGAGCCGTGGTCTGCGCGGGAACGCCCAAGGGGATTCTGTATCACGAGGCCTTCGGGTGCATGGACGTGGACCGCCCCATGGCCAGAGACTGCCTCTTCGACCTCGCCAGCGTCACCAAGGTCGCGGCCACCGCAACCGCGTTGGCGATCCTGCGCCATGAAGGCCGTTTCGGCATCCCTGACCGCCTCGCGGATCACCTCCCCGGCCTTGGAGGCCGCGGCGCCGCTGCAGTCACCGTTGCCCAGACCGCAACGCACACCTCGGGACTCGACAACTCCAAGGAGCCCTGCAAACACCTGCGCGGCGAGGAACTGGTCCGGGAGGTGCTGCAACGGGACCTGACCTGGGAGCCGGGCACACGCTACGAGTACTCCTGCCTCGGCGCCATCCGGCTGGGGGAAATGGTGGCTCACCTCGGCGGACAGCCCTTCGGAGACTTCTGCCGGGAGCGCGTCTTCGCCCCCCTCGGTCTCAGCGCTGCCCAGTTCGGCCCCGTGACCGATGCCGAGAGACTGCAACGCACCATGAAGACCCAAGTCCCCCTGGGACGCATCCGGGATGAGAATGCACACCGCGTCGGCAGGCCGGTCGGCAACGCCGGCCTCTTCGCCACCGCCGAAGACCTCGCCCGGATTGCCGTCCTCTGGCTCCAGGAGGGGACCCTCGACGGACAGACCCTCTTCTCGCCGGAGGTCCGTCGGGAATTCACCCGTGACCAGACACCCCTACCCGTGGGACGCGGCATCCTCTGGGCCCTGGCGACGGGGGAGGGCCGGACGGGGGCGCCGGCAAGCCTCTCCGACCAGACCTACTACCACACGGGGTACAACGGCCACAGTCTCTGGATCGACCCGGCGGCCAATGCCTACGTGATGGTGCTGACCATCTGGACCCACCCCCTGATCTCCGCCCCCAAGGACGCCGCCGTCGCGGCTCGCATCGAGATCGGCGACCATGTGGCCCGAACCATCCTCGCCGACCGGCTCGCCGCGGACTGAACACCGAACCGCGCCCGGCAGACCCTCCCCATCAACGCGGTTGCAGAATCACCGTGTACTGGGAACCGGCGCCCGGGGCCCGGTTGCCGCCCAGGGATACCTCGCCGGCCGGAAACGCCCTGCGGAAGAGGCCGGGCCGGCACGCCGCGTCGGTGGACTCCAGGCGCAGATCCGTACGCTCCCAGTCCCGGAGCCAGGCAGGCAGGTCCGTCGCCCGGCCGTCGAAGGCCACGTACCCCGTCACGGGCTTGCTGACCCGGCACCTGAAGTAGCCGTCCCCGGCAACGTTCCTGTCCTCCATGACCATCTTCACGTAGGTGGCCCCGAGGATTTCCTCAGGCACCTTGACGAAGGTGTAGGGACGGTCCATGTAGACCGGCGCCCCGGGCTTCAGACCTGCGTCTACGACCTCGCAGCTCTTCCCCGTGCTCAAGGTTGCTTCGAGGACCCGCAGGCTCTTGAAAACCGCCTGCACGAGGGCCTTCTCGGCATCCGTCCGGGCCACTCCGGAGGCTGCCGCGACCAGATCCCTGACGGTGGGTGTCTCGGGGCCTCCCGCGGCCGCCGCCATGCGCATGCAGGATGCAATGGCGTGCTGCCGGAACCCCTCGTCGTCGCTGCCGCGGCAGGCATCGAGGAGGGGGGCGGCCGGGGCCGTGTCCGGCCACTCCCCCAGCGCCTCGGCGGCGCCCCGGCGGACCTCCGCCACGGGATCCCCCAGGGCATCGAGCAGCGTCCGCAGGATCTCCGGATCAGGGGTCTCCGCGAGCAGACGCAGCGCGGCACACCGCCCGGGCGGAGTACCCTCTGCCTGTACCCGCAGCAGGATCCGGCGCACGCGGCCCGCCTCCGCGGACCCTGCAACCGTGGTGAACGCTTTCGCCGCCAGACCGGCGGCGCCCGGATCCTCAGCCCGGGTCAGCATGCCGGCCAAGGCCCCCAGACTCGCCTCTCCCCCGATCCGGCCAAGGGCTCCGACCGCAGCCTCCCGGAGGGGGGCATCGCCGCTCCCGAGGCACTCCACCAACACCGGGACGGATGCCGTCACCCGGCGTTCGCCGACGGCGCGCACAAGGGCCACGCGTCGATCCCCGGTTGCCTGCCGCAACGCATCCAGAAGGATCGCTTCGGCTTCGGGGTACGCCAGGGACACAATTCCGGCCAGGGCCAGGTCGCCAACCTGTTCGTCCCGCAGCAGCTCCCCAAGCAACGGCAGCGAGTCAGGACCCGCGATACGCAGCAGCATGAGGCAGGCGAAACGCCGTCCCTCCGCGGTTGCCTCGCGGCTGCGCAGCACACCGGCGAGGAGAGATGCCAGTCCGCGGCGAACCTCCGGCGTGCCCCTCTGGACGGCCCTGCGAATGGTCACCAGGGCACTCCGATCGCCCCCATCCCGGTAGTCGGGCAGCCTGGCAAAGGCTTCGCGCACCTCGGAAGGGAGACCCGCTGCCTCCTCCGCACCTGCGGCCACGGACACCCCCCAGAACAGACACAGGGCGATCACGACGACTCTCGACAGACGGACAAA
>JAFGRS010000538.1 GCA_016935045.1 Lentisphaeria bacterium
GCGCTGCACGGCCTTCAGAAAGCCGTCAGCAAGGAGGCGGGCATTGGGGCAGCTTTCATCGCCCTGCTCACATCCACGCCGGCCATCGCGCTGGGCAAGTACCTGACGTCTCTGGCGTGAAATGGTCCATCGTCCATCGTCCATGGTCCATGGTCCATGGTCCATGGTCCATGGTCCCCAGTTGCGCGAAGCGCTAAGTACGGATGTCTGAAGATGATTGTCGACGCCGATGTCCACATCTCGCCGACGCCCGAGGGCGGCAACAGCATCGGGGTGGAGGAGTTGCTGCGGTGCATGGATCGCGCCGGTGTGGACCGGGCCCTGACCTGGCTGCAGCCTCCCTACAGGCGCGAGGTGGACGACGCCAACGCCTACGTCGCCCGTGCTGCCGGAGAGCATCCCGACCGCATCCTCGGTTTCGGCTGGGCAGACCCGAACCTGGGCCTCGACCGGGCCAGGGCGACGGTGCGTCGCTGCCTGGACGAATACGGCTTCGCCGGCGTCAAGCTCAACGGGGCGCAGCGCGTCTGCTTCGGCAGCGACACCCCCTTTGCCCTGATGCATGTCGAGGTGGCCAAGTACCGGGCGCTGCTCGAGGACGTGCCTCCGGAAGAGGCCGCGGCAGTCATGGGAGAGAACATCCTGAGGGTCCTGACCCCAACCCCCTGACGCGGACACGGCGCCCCCCGCGCGGCCCTGCGCGGGTTCCCCCTGCGGGGCCCGCGCGCCGCAGGTCAACCGACACAGAAGGACATGCCCATGCGGAACCACTCTCCCCCTGTCCCCTGCGCCGGCGCTCCTCCTGCCTGCGCCGTCCCTGCCCCGGGACCTACCTCCCATCCCCTCCTGCACGCGGCGGCCACCGCCGCCGTGGCCGCCGTCTCCATGCAGGCGGGGACCGCGTCGACCTGGGACTTCGGTGCCGTGCACGCGGAGGTGGACTTTGCCGCGCCGCTGCGCCCCTGGGACGGGTTCGGCGTCAACTACGTCGAGACGGCCCAGACCACGGACTACGCCGCCGATCCCCAGGAATACGGCGGCCTGAGCCTGCTCACGGAGGGCGATCGCGAGCGTGTGCTCGATCTCGTTTTCGGCAGCGACGGCCTGCGGCCGGGCCTGATCAAGATGTTCCTCGATCCCTGGCACCAGACAAGCCCGGACGTCGATTGCGACCACCGGCACTCGACCCGCTGGATGCGCACCTTCGTCGCCGAAGGACTGCGGCGCACCCGGGCAAGGGGGGCTGACCTGACCGTGATCACAACCCTCTACGGCCCGCCGCCCTGGGCTACCCGGCAAGGCTTCCTCAGGGGTCGCGACCTCGATCCGGACCGGCGGGATGCCCTGGCCCGCTATCTCGTCGACTGGGTCCGGTTCCTGCGCCGCGAGGAGGGAATCCCCGTCCGCTTCCTCTCCCTGCACAACGAAGGCGAAGACTGGCGGCGCTGGCCCGAGGACGGGACCTCGGGCAACATCGGCAAGGGACACGACTACAACCTCTTCTGGCCTCCGGACCAGGTGGTCGATTTCCTCCAACTCCTGCGACCCGTCCTCGACGCGCAGGGCCTCGAAGACGTCGGCATCACCCCCGGAGAATGCAGCAACTGGTACCGCTTCCAGGCCTGGGGCTATGCCGACACCATCGCCCGCAACCCGCGGGCCCTGCGCAACCTGGCCCTCATCACCTCGCACGGCTTCTACAACGGCGCCTACGGGCGCTGGTTCGGGGAACACTGCAGCGCCGGAATCGACACCCTGCGGGCACAGCGACCGGACCTCCATGCCTGGGTGACATCGACCAGTTGGAGCCGGATGGACGCAGATTTCATCAAGGAAATCCATGGCAATATCTATACGGCAAAAGTCAACGGGGTCATTCCCTGGGCCTGCATGCAGCGCCCCTCGCAATGGGTGGGAGGGGACCCCAATCCGGGCTGTGCCTTCCGGGTCGCGGAGGACGGGGGCCTCGAGGTGTGCCGGGGGTACCACTACTTCCGCCAGGTCA
Organism: Lentisphaeria bacterium; assembly: GCA_016935045.1. Classification (GTDB taxonomy): domain Bacteria; phylum Verrucomicrobiota; class Lentisphaeria; order Oligosphaerales; family JAFGRS01; genus JAFGRS01. The sequence goes on from JAFGRS010000538.1 coordinate 2,006, forward strand.
GCCGGGCAGGCCAGCCGGGCATGGCCGTGGTGCGTACCGCGGCGATGGATTCCGAGATTGCGCTCATCGGCTTTGCGGGAGCCGGCTCGGGACATCCCGACGCCTTCGTCCTGGCGAATCTGGCCAAGGCGCCGCGCACCGTGGCCGTGACTCTGCGCGGTTCCTCCGCCGCCCGGTTCGCCGCCTTCCGCACGACGGACGGGGGCGAGTGCTGCCGCGATCTTGGGGTCGTGGCGAGCCGGGACGGCATGCTGCGGATCGAGGCGCCGCCGCGCTCCGCGACCACCTTCTTCGCCGCGGGAGCCGACACGCGATGACGCCCCCCGCAACAGACCGGTCAGCACCAGGGAGACACGCCATGGCCAAAGGGCTCCTTCCAGCCGCCCGCCTTTCCCTTCTCCCGGCCCTCTGGATGGCCCTTGGGGCCGTGCCGGCTGCCCAGGCCATCTCCTTCGCCGGCAAGGGGATGACGGCCGCCCTGCCGGACAGGGTCGAGACGGTTGGCGAAACCTCCTGGGTGACCGACGGCGAGCGCCGGGCCGTCCTGCTGCGTGGCGGGTCCCACCTGCGGGTCCCGACTTCCGCCTGGTTCGACGGCACGCAGGGAAGCATCGCCTTCGCCGTTCGCCCCGAGTGGCCCCGGGGGGACAGCGGCCGTCACGCCTTCGTCCACCTCGGGGACGGCAATGCCCATGTGACCGTATTCCGGCAGGGCGACTCGCATGTCCTCTTCGTCTACAAGGGGAACCCGGAATCCTGGCGTGGCGCTTCCCTACGCACGGGCCCCTGGAGTCCGGGGTCCTGGCACCAGGTGTGCGCCACCTGGCGGACGACTCCGGGCCAGGGGATCGTGCTCTTCCTCACCGTCGACGGCATCACGGCCTCGGCAACCGGGGCGGTTCCCCTGCCCGTCATCCCCGAGGTCACCTTCGTCGGTTGCCGGGGGGAGATCGAGCCGGCGGACGCGGCACTGGCCGACGTCGATCTGGGAAACCGGTTCCGCCTCCCCGACCCGGCCCTGTCCGCGGCGGCGACAGTCCCCATGGCGGTGGACGCCGGCGCGCCGGTGGGCCCCATGCCCCGGACCTGGAGCTTCGTAACCCCGTGGAATTCCCGCTCGAATCCCATCCCCTTCACCCGGGACCATCCCTATTTCCGGCGCTTCCGGGAAGCCGGCTTCGAGATGGTCCGCATGGTCGCATTCTCCGAGAGCTGGCTCTGGGGTACGCGGGTGGAACGTGGCCCCGACGGCGAACTCCAACTCGACTTCCGCGATTTCGACACCCTGCTGGATCTCTACCGGGCCGCCGGCGCGGAACCCTACGTGCGCCTGGCCTACCA
>JAFGRS010000539.1 GCA_016935045.1 Lentisphaeria bacterium
CGTTGGCGGGCCTCCTGGCAGCGGCTGCGGTCGGGGTCGCAGACGGCGAGGACGTGGAGGTCAGGTCGTCCGAGGCAGACGCGCAGGTGCCCCCGGCCCATGAGGCCGTGTCCGATCACGGCGACGGCAATGCGTTCGCTTGGGGGTGGCGTTGCGGCGTTTCCCCGTACGGAGGCCGGAACCAGCATGGGAGCGACCAGGGCGCCCGAGGCGGAGGTCAGGCCTTCGAGGAACCGTCGCCGGGTGAGGCCGGTCTCGCCCGGGTTCCGGTGCGGGGCTGACGGCATCATGGTTGCGGGCTTTCTGCGAGTTCGGCTGCCACGGTGTTGAAGAACTGGATGCATTCGGCGGCCTCGGGCATGTTGTCGAGCCAGTCGTAGGAGTACTCCAGCCCGATCATGACGGGTTGGATCCCCAGGCGGTGGAGTTCCCGGAACACGTCCCCGGAGCGTCCCGCACCCGTACCCCAGGGGACATCGTGTCCCTCGGGGGTGACCTCGTTCAGGTCGTGCATCTGCACCGTGATGACGCGGTCCTTGAGCAGACGGATGGCGGCGACGGGATCGACGCCGGAGCGCATCCAGTAGCCGAGGTCGATGCAGGCGCCGATGCGGGGGCTGCGTCCCTGGCAGGCTTCGAGGATCCCCTCCGGACGCCAGTACAGGGGAGAACTCTTTGGCCCATGGTTGTGCAGGGCGACCTTGATGTCGTAGCGGTCACAGAAGCGCTCGATGGTGTCGAGTGCCTTGGGATCGGGCTCGGCCATGAACGTCTCGATGCCCAGTTTCCGGCCGAATTCGAAGACCCTTCGGCAGCCTTCTTCGTCGCCGGGGATGTTCTGGTAATAATAGGTAAGGAGTTGCACTCCGGCCTCGTCGAGTTTGCGGCGGATCTGGGCGATGTCCTCGTCGCCGAGTTGAGGGTCGAGGTTCCTGGGGATTTCGGCGCTGACCTTCTGGAAGTTGAGTCCCCCGATGTAGGGGAGACCGAGTTCGGCGGTCTTGTCGATGGTCTCGAAGAAGGTGAACTTGTGGAAGGTATAAGCCTCGATGCCGAGCCGCCAGCCGAGTTTCTCCCAGGCACGGACGGCGGGGGTCAGGCGGGCGCTGGGGGTGGTTGGCGCCGGGAGGTCTCCGAGGGCGAACTGGGCGGCAGCGAGGTAGAAGCTCAGCATGGCGGGGTCCCAGAAGATGCGGGGGTTGTGGCCGATGGCGCTGTAGCAGACGCGTCCCTTGCCGTAGCTCCGGACCCAGGCGAGGGCATAGTCGTCATCCTCACGGAAGCGCTTGATCCGTTCCACGCCCTGCAGGCTGGCGCTGCGGGCGTTGTCGATGCTGAGCAGGACGCGGACCCGGTGGCGGGAATAGGGGCCGTGGAAGCGGAAGAACTCGTCGGCGTACTCGAAGTCCTTGCCTCCGAAAGGAAGGCAGAGGGGATGGGGGGGATCTTCGAGGCGCACCAGGACGCGCTCGTCGGCTGCCTGGTGGCTGGCGCCACGGGCCCCGAGCATGCGGCCGAACTCGGGCCAGTCCTCGTGGGCCCCGGGCCAACGTGTGAAGGCCACGCTGGCGCCGTGAATCCCGAGCAATCCTCCGCCACCGTAGACGAATTCGACCAGGCTCTGCCGGAGTTCGGGGACCTCGAAGAGGTTGCCGACCGTGTTGTTGAAGAACACCGCGTCGAACCGGGCCAGGCTCTCCGGGCGGAACGCTTCGGGGTCTCGGCTGACCGTGGTGGCAAAGGCGCCGGTGCGCTCTCCCATGCGTGTGAAGGCCTCGTTGGCCACCGGGATCGAACCGTGTCCGCCATAGCCGACGTTGGCGTCGTAGATCAACAGCCTGCGGGGGCGCCGCGGCGCGGCGGGGGCTGCCGTGGGCAGCGCTGCCTCGATGCTCTGCAGGACATCCGGACGCACAGCCGCCTGCCCCCAGGCGCCGAGGAAGGGCAGGAACAGGGCCAGGCCAAGGGGCGCCAGGCCGCCCCGTGCGGAAATGCGCCAGTGCCTGAAAACGGACATGGTTCCGGTCTCCCAGAATGGCTTTGTGTCTCTACGGGACCCGGATCTCGACGAGACCTCATACGATCCCGAAGAACCGTATCCCGGCTTCGGTTCGGTGCAAGGAGGAGGCCCGTCCAACAGCAATGCCTCAGTCAAACCCGCGAATGCCCGCGCGGCCGCGAGCGTTCCATTCCCCCTGGAGCGCGAGCGTACCGCGAGCATCCCTACGTTGACTGAGGCATTGCGTCCAACACGTGTTGGCGACGGAAGAGGACAGAGGCCGAGACGCCCGACAAGGAACCGGCACCGGCCGCGCGAGGCCAGGGTCGCACCTGCGGTCCCGCGAGCGAATGCATCGCCGTCCGAAGCGGAAGGCGGCGCGCGAGAAGAGTTCCGGGGACCGAGTAGACCGAGGGGACATCGCGGAAGCAGGGAAACGCGCGCCGCCGGGGAAGCAGGCCGAGAGGAAGACGGAAGTCAGCGAGCCGCGTGGCGTTCTGCCTACGGGTAGGACATGACCGGACTTAGCGCTTCGCGCAACTAGGGACCATGGACCATGGACCATGGACCATGGACCATTTTGTCTCGTCCGGCTGTAGTTTGACACCTGTCGAGAGAAAGGCAGGTCGTCATGGCAGAGTGTATCCGGTACAGTGAGGCGTTCAAGC
>JAFGRS010000540.1 GCA_016935045.1 Lentisphaeria bacterium
CCTCAGCGCCTTCTCAGGATATCGAGGAAGACATCCTTGATGCGGTCGCCGGTCTGCTGTTCGCGGACGCGGTAGACGGGCTCGTTGCCGGGGTCCCAGAACACGTCTCCCGCGTGGGAGATCGGGTAGTTGAAGTAGGCCGTGACCAGGACCTTGTCACGGGGGAGGGAGCGTTTTCCGGCCTCCTTGATCAGGGCGTCTTCGAGGGTGGCCTTGAGATCCCGCTCCGAGAGTCCCACGGCGACCTCGATGTCGACCCGGTAGGTGCCGTCGGTCGTGCCCGCCCTGCGGATGGCGAATTCGCGCACGGAGGCGGCGTCGAACTGGCGCTTCACGACGAAGGCCCTGCGGTCCAGTGCATCGGCCTCCCCGATGGCTTTGGGGGCGAGGGGATGCTTGGGGTTCGAGGCGGCGAAGGCGCGCAGGGCCGTGGCGCCGTCCGCTTCATGGCCCGGAACGCGCGCCAGGGCGAGGGCCGCCTCGTAGCCTGCCTGGGGCCGCAGTTCGCTCTGGGGGTACGTCCTTGCCAGGGAGCCCAGGACATTGACGGCCTCGGCGGGTTGGCCCAGTCCGTCGCGCAGGACCAATCCCTTGCGCAGCAGGGCATCGTCGGCGAGGCGCGCCTTGGGGTACTTCTGCAGGATCTGGTCGCAGGTCTCCACCACCCGGGCATAGGCCTTGCTCTTTTCGAGGCTTTCCGCCGCCAGCCACAGCCTGAGGGGTTCGGCATCGTAATCCGAGTTGACCTCGATGAATTCCCGGAAGGCGGCGGCGTCCTTGGCCGCGGCTGTTCCCGGGAAGCGTTGGACGAGGGCCTCGAGGATGCGTCGGGCCGCGGCCACATCGCCCTCGTGGCTGATATAGAGGCGCGCGAGACGGTAGAAGGCATCGGGTGCCTTGGGATGACTCGCATGGTGGAAGACGAAGCGCTTGAATTCGAGGATCGCGAAGCCGTCCTCGCCATTCTGGTGCAGGCTGTCGGCGAAATCGAACTGCTGTTCGGGGGTTTGCGCCGTCACCGCGGCGGCCACCCACAGCGCCGCCAGGAGAGCAAAGAACGGTCTCATGCCATACCTCCTTCGATCCGCGCCAATCCCACCCGTCCCCAGGCTCGTGGCAGTCGGGGAATCCGGCCCCTTGCCGTTATGGCGACGCAGCCGCAGACCGTACCCGTAGTATACACCCGGCAACGGCCGTGTGCCGCGCCGGCAGTCCGGGTCGCGACAGCGGTCTCCCGACACTATGGTCTGTCAGTCTGGCTCCTGTTCCCGCCGTCACGCTGGTCAGGTCGGAGGTTGTTGCCATGTGCTCGCGAGGTAGCCTGGCGCTGGTGTTGCTGTGCCTTGCTGTTCCCGGACGTGCCGACACGCTGCCGGCATGGGACTTTGGCACAGGCTCCCCGCAGGGCTGGCAACCCAACGCCAGCCTGCGCCAGCCGAGCTTCTCGGCGGCGGGACTCGAGAGCGCCCTGGTCGGCACCGATCCCTGGCTGGTCGGACCCAGCATCGCAGTGGATGCGGCAGCGGCGCGGTACGTTCACGTTCGCCTGCGCATCGGACATCACGGCGGCGGCAGCATCTACTTCAGCACCAACGCCTCTCCGGACTTCTCCCAGGCCAGGCACGTGCGCTTCCGGGTGCGCCCCGGCGGCGACTGGCAGGATCTGCTCGTGGACATGCGTTCCCATCCCGCCTGGGTCGGCACCGTCACCCGTCTCCGCCTTGACCCCATCGACGTCTGGCCCAACATCCCGGCCGGGCAACCCGTGGCCATCGCCGGCATCCGCCTCCTGCCCCCGGATGCCGTTCCCGCGGCGGTGCGTCTGACAGCCTTTCACGCCGGAGAGACCTGGCGTGTGCTCCCCGGTGCGACATGGAAGGTCCGGGCCGAACTGGCCAACCGTGGCGGGCAATCCGCGACCCTGCGCGCCGCCCTTCTGCGCCTGCCGGACAACCTGCGCCTCGTGCATGGTCCCCAGCTTCCCATCAGCCTGGCCGCGGACGGGACCGTCAGCATCGAGTGGCAGATCGCCGCGGTACGTCCGGGGGTGGGACAAATCCTCGCCTTGCTCGCGCCCGACGGCGCCCCACCGTTGGCCGCGGCGCGCCTCCTGGCGGTCGCGGATGACGGCGCGGCGCCGGCTGCTGTCCCGATTCCGGGGAGAGGCGGACGCCTGGCACTCCCTGGCGAGCCGGGCTTCGCGCACCTGCAGGTCCCTTCGGACCCGCCCGGGACCTGGACCACCGTGGGGACCATTCCGGCCATGGCAACGGTCTTCACCGCCGACGCCACGGGAAGCATGGAGGCGGTGACCTTTCCCTTTGCGCCGCCACGGGCGGCAGCAGACGCCGGGAACGCCGCCGCATGGCTGGTCCGCCGCGAGCGGCGTGACGGCGACGGCAGGCTGTGGACCGCCGAGCTGACTCTGAAGCCGCACCCGTCCCTGCCCCTCACGGCCGCGCGGCTGGACGTCTTCTGCGAGGCCGCTGCCGTGGTTCACCGCCTGGATGGACCGGAGATCCTCATGGCCGACGTGCCGGAGGCGGAGCGTCAGGGCGGCCTCTTCGCTGGGCTCGAATGGCTCGAAGGCGCCGAGGCGTCCTGGAACCCCGCCGCGGATCGTTCCGACCTGCGCATCCGCCACCGTCCACACCGGAACCGCATCACCATCCCGGTCATGACCCTGGCTCAGTCCGGGGGCCGCGCCGGCTGGCTCTGGCAACCGGGCGCCGCGCCCCCCGGGGCCGTATTCGGGGCGCCGACCCGGGAGGTGACGGGACGCCGCGACGCCGTCATGGGGCTGTTTCTCCCAGCCGTGCGCAGTCCGGCGGAGGAGAATGCCGACTTCGGCAGTGAAACCCTCTCTCTGGCCCCCGGACAGCGCCTGACCATCGGGGCGGACCTGCTGCTGGCACCGGCCTCCTTCGGCGCGGGGGAGGTCTGTCGTCTGTGGGTGACGCGGTTCGGGCTTCCGGCGCCGACATCCCTGCCGCGCGGCACCTGGCGGGACGAACTTGCCTTCACCATGACGGCGTTCCTCGACATCCTCTGGGTCGAGGAGGAGAATGCCTGGGTGAACGGGTTGGGGCCATCCCGCAACATGGGCCGTTTCGGGCCCTTCCTCACCTCGGTTCTGCTCGGCGCCCGGTACCTGCCGGACCCCATCGAGAGCGCCTGCACCGGCCTGCTGGCCCGGACGGCCGGAGAACCGGACGGCTTCCGCGGCACCGAACTGCCCTGGTTTGAGGGCTCCCTGCTTTCGGCCTACGGACGTCGGCTCGGGTCCCTGCAGCGCATCCTGGACCGGCAGCACCCCAATGGCGGCTGGAACTTCGGAGACTGGCTGCACCTGCGCAACCGTGAGAACGAACCCAAACTGCTGGACCTCGGGGCTCCCGACCGCTTCGAGGTCGGCTTCGGCGCCGGCTTCGCTGCCCAACTGCTCAGCTTCGCCCAAGTGACCGGCGATCCCGCCGCCGGCGACGCCGGGCTGCGCGCCCTCGAGTGGCTGGACACCTTCGCGGTGCCCCGCGCCGCCCAGTGCTGGGAGGTGCCCGCACACGCTCCGGACATCGTGGCCGCCGCCGACGCCATTCGGGCCTGCGCGGCGGGGTACCGCCTGACCGGCGATGCGAAGTACCTGCGGCAGGCCGAATCCTGGGCCGAACGGGGGTTGCCCTTCCTGTATCTCTGGAGCGACCCTGCCATTGCGGGCATGCGTTACGGCAGTATCCCGGTGCTCGGCGCCACCTGGTATACGGGAGCCTGGTATGGGAGGCCGGTGCAGTGGTGCGGCCTGAACTACGCCGGGGCCCTGGCGGGGCTGATCGAGGCGGGAGTCAGCGAACCGTGGACCACGATCCGCGACGGCCTGCTGGCATCGGGCTGCGTTCAGCAGTTGACCGAACCGGCCAACCGGGCGCTCATCCCCGACGCCATCGATCTGGTTCAGGGCGGCCTCGGCGCCGACTACTGGGTGCCCCCGTACACCCTGGCGATGGGGCTGGCCCACCGCCTCGGCGCCCGCAGCGCCCCCAGCACCGCCACGGCGTCCGGCATCCGCGTCAGCGGCGTGGGAGAGGTCACAGCCGGTCTGCGGGGCGAGGTTCTGAACATCACGGTGCGTTTCACCGAGTCCGGCGCCCACCACCTCCTGGTGGCGGGCATCGGCCAGGTGGGTGGGATCCGGCTTGGGGACCGGGAGGTCCTGCCCGCCGAACGCCTCGTCGACGGCGACGGCTGGTGCCTGGCCGCGGCGCAGGGCCTGCTGGAGATCCGTCTGGCGCGGGCGCAGGAGGCCTCTCTTACCGTCACCGGCGTCGGGCGCCGCGAGGTGCGGCTCTTGCCAAGGGGCGCGGAATAGTCTGCGTCCCCACATCGTCGGCGCCCCACACGCCTCGGCTGCAC
>JAFGRS010000541.1 GCA_016935045.1 Lentisphaeria bacterium
CCGGGAAGCTCCCAGCGCGCGCCCTGGCGCGCTTGGTAGCCGTTTCGCGATCGCCCGCGACAAGCGGGTGGACGCTAAACGGGTACATTGCGCCGTTCCGGCGAATGGAACGGCCCACGCCATGCGTGGCTGCGTTCTTGCGCCCATCCGGTCGAGAACCGGGAAGCCGGATCGTCCCATGCCTCTTGAAGACAAGGTCACAGCCGCATGCCTTTCGCGCCTGTGCATCCTGGATTCTCGGCGTAGAAGGTCGACACCACGAACACGGTCAGCCGGCGTCTTGATCCCGATGTCCGGGATGAAGCTCACGCCGTCGAGGATTTCCCGCAGCGCCTGCCCGGCCAGCTTCGCTGCTGCGGTGGGCTTCCATATGACAGGTCTGACCCGATGATGATGACGGCCGACCAGACACAGTCAAACGGCGCAGTCCTGGCTTCGGCACACCTTCCGGCCGGAGAGGGCCAGGAGGGCGGGGATGCGGCGCACGGCTTCGCGATCGTACTCACGGATGGGGTCCGGGATGCGCTCCCACTCGACCAGGTAAGGGCTTCTGCGCCGGGCCGTGTCTTTCGGCCCCGGGGTCCATCCTGCCAGGAGGCGTTCGGCGACCCAGCGGTCGTGCTCCATGATGGCCAGGATCTCGATTTCCTCCTCCCGGAACGCGGCAATGGCCTCTCCGGGTGCCTCGGCGGGCAGGGCGCAACAGCCCACCGCGCGCAGTTTGACGGGGATATGGTCGGCCTGCTGCCGGTTGGAGTCGCGCAGTTCCGGCGCGAGTCTGGCCCAGGGCTGCAGGCTGGGCTCCTTCGCGTCCAGGGTTGTCCCGTCGCGGAGGCTGTCGGCGCGGCGCTTGGCGAGGTAGTCCTCGTGGATTCCTCGGGCGAGTCGGTCGAGGTCCTCGTCCAGCAGCATGCGGCGGGTGCAGGTGTCCCGGGGCGTCCCGAAGATGTGCACCCGGGACAGCCAGTCGGAGCCGTCCGTTTCGCTGCGCAAGAGGACGGCCAAGCCGTCTTCCCCACCCATGCGCAGGAGGATACGGGTATCCGACTCCTCGACCCGCGGCAGCATGTTCAGGGCACAGGAGAGGGCCTCTGCGTCGTCGTCCAGGGTGATGGCGACGGTTGTGAGGGTCGAGGCGTCCGCGGCCCATGCCGCCACCTTGCCGAAGAAGTCGGGGTCTCCGGCGTCGTGATCCAGGAACTCTGCCGCGCATGCGGCCGTGAAGCAGGGGTAACGGCCGCGGAGCGATCGGGAGCGTCCGGCGGCGTCCCGATCCACGATGGTCAGGCGCAACTTCCTGCGGTTGGCGAAGTGGCCGGTACGGACGGCTTGGAGCGCCACGCTTTCCCCCATTTGGCCGAGTCCCAGGACGACGAGGTGGACATCCCGCGGGTCTTTCGGCCCGATGCCGTCGCCATCGAGCGGGTGGCGTTCGAAGAGCAGGCGTGCAGCGTTTTCGTAGACGTTGAAGACGGTGACTTCGAAGGGGTCCCTGGTGTCCGTGAACAAAGGGTGTCGGCCGAACAGGGCGCGGAGTTTCAGATCGACCACGTGCACGAAGCAGTGCACCTTGTCTTCTCTTTTGGCGGCGAGTTCCTTCACCAGCCCATAGGTCCGCACGGCGATCTCGACGTTGGTGCCGTCGCGGTCCGTCACGGCGACCACGCGCCGTGCGTTCTGGACCCGGGCCAGGCGCAGGGTCTCGCGTTCCGTTGCATCCCCCACGAGCACCGCGACACCCATGTCGCGACACACGGTGACCGCATCGTTCTCGGCATCCATCTCGATGGCGACCACGGTCTCGCCGCTTGCCCGGCAATCCCGGACCAGTTCGAGACCCTTGCGTCCCAGGCCGCAGAGGACGACATGGCCATGGCGCCGGCAGAGCAGGATCTGCTGGACCACGGTCCGCAGCAGCGCGGCCAGGGTTGCCGCCGCGGTGTAGAGCGTGGTCAGAGGGGCCAGAAAGCGGGCCACCTCGAACTCCCACGGATGGAGAGGCCCGGGCGCCATGCCATCCTCCATGACGAAGAGCTGCAGACCCCGATAGAACGGGTCGAGAGGCGAGCGCGCCTCGCCGGCGGCCGCGAAGTGTTTGGCAGCTCCGATGCAGCCGAGGGCGTATGCGGTCAGCCAGAGGAGTCCGATGACCAGCCAATGCTGTCGGCGGAGAAGTGGCCAGGCACGCTCCCGCCACCAGGAGACGAATGGGGGCGATGAAGACGCGCGCCGCGGTCTGCCGGATTCGTCCGCCATCGTGGTCCGTGGCCTCCTCGGTGTCTGCCGGGCCCTGTCTTTTGGCGCCGGCGGTCTTCGGTCGTAGCATAGCCTGGGCGGCCATCCTTGCCACAGCCGGCCGCGTCCGGAGGCAGGGTTGATTCTGAGGTCCGGCGAACCGGTCCCCGCCGCCACTGTCCTTACGGCAATGGGGCGGCGATTCGGACAAGGGGGAGGGGCGGCCGCGCCCCCTCCCTTCCCTCCGATCGGCGCTCCACCGGGACAAGCCCGGCGGCGGCGTTGGGGCTGTTGACTTCGGCCTGTGGGTGGTCATGTTGCTGGTTGCCGTGGCCATTCCGGCCCGGTGGTGGGTTGTGCCGGAGTGACGCATCGATGGAACCTGTCTCCCTGCCGGATCTGGGCTGCGACGGGCTGCTGTGCCGGTACAGCGAGATTGCCACGAAGGGCCGGAACCGGCGCGCGTTCGAGAAGCGTCTGGTGGAAGCGTTGCGGCGGGCCCTGCGTCCGCTGGGGAAGCTGGACGTGGCGCTGGAACGGGGCCGCATTTTCATCCGTCCGGGTGGGGAGAAGTCGTGTTTCACGGCGGCGGATCTGGGGGAGATGCGTCGGGTGTTGCCGTTTGTGAGCGGTCTGTCCTCCGCTTCGCCGGGCATTCTGACGCGGCCCGAACTGGGGGCGATCGAGGAGGCGGTGGAGCGCAGTTTCCCGGCGCTGTACGGAGCCCATGCCGCCGCGGTGTCCGGGGAGACGCCGGTCACCTATGCCATGCAGGTTCGGCGGGGGGACAAGTCGTTTCCGCTGATCGGGACGGAGGTGGAGATCCACTTCGCGGAGCGTCTGCTGGACCGTTTCCCGCGCCTGAAGGTGGATCTGAGGCAGGCGCGTCTGCAGGTCGAGGTGGAGATCCGCCGGGACCGTGCCTTCGTCTCGTACGAACGGATCCAGGGTCCCGGGGGCTTGCCGGCGGGGACGGGCGGCAAGGTCCTGGCGCTGTTGTCGGGCGGCATCGATTCGCCGGTGGCCTGTTACCAGATGATGCGCCGGGGCTGCCTGGTGGACTACGTGACCTTCCACAGCGAGCCCTACACGCCTCCGGAGTTGATCTCGAAGGTGGCGTGTCTGGCGCGTCTGCTGAACCGTTTCCAGATGGGGGGGCGGTTGCTTGCGGTCAACCTGTTGCCGTTGCAGCGGCAAATCCGGGACCACTGCCAGGAGCGCTACCGCACGGTGCTGTACCGTCGGGGCATGATGCGGCTGTCGGCAGCCCTGGCCAGGCTGCGCGGAGCCAAGGCCCTGATGACGGGGGACAACCTCGGCCAAGTGGCCAGCCAGACCATCGACAATCTCGTCGTCGTCGACGCCGCCACACCCATGCTCGTCCTGCGCCCCCTGCTGGTATGGGACAAACAGGACACCTCCGCGCTGGCCCGTCGCATCGGCACGCTGGCGGAATCCGAGCGCGATGTGCCGGACAGTTGCACGGTCTTCGCCCCCGCGAGCCCCGCCACCACGTCCCGACTGGTCCGCCTGCAGGCCGAAGAACGCCGGCTCGACGGCCCGGCACTGCTCCGGGAATGCCTTCTCCTGACCAGGGAGATCGACCTCGATACGCTGGAACGCCGCGAGGTCCCGGGCCTGGAGCGGGTGGCGGACAGCCTGGCCTGAGGGAACCGGGCACTCGCGGAGGATCGCCGGCTCCAGCGGGAACGCCGCGGGAATGGGCGTTCCCCTTGCGCGTGCCGGTGAGTCCAGGCCCTGATACAGCCCGTGGGGGCGCGGCTGTCGCGGAACCTGAGCCTGGCCGAAGGTCGACCGGCGACGCCTTGGCGGATCGGGATTCGCCGCACGGAGTGCGCCTCCCACACTGGCCGGACCGCGGCACGAGGATCCCCGAATCGGCCCTGCCGCTGGGGGCGCGGCTGTTGCAGCGGGGCCGGAGCGATGCCACATTAGCTGGTACAGAGGGATCAGGACGGCTCGGTCACGGAGTCTGGCCGCCGACCCTCGAGGAGGAGACAGGCCATGCCCCTGAAGTGGCGCAGAGCGTGGGTTTCCGACGAGACGTTCGAAGCGGCGGGCGTCTTCGACGTCGATGGCGACGGTGTATTGGATATCGCATCCGGGGCCTTCTGGTACCAGGGCCCCGACTTCCGCGGCAAGCACTTCATGGGCCCGGTGATGGCTTCCGGGGAGTACTACGACGACTTCTCGACCCTTCCCCTGGATGTGAACGGCGACGGCCGGCTGGACATCGTCACCGGGGGCTGGTGGGGGAACACGCTGCGCTGGCGGGAGAACCCGGCGGATCCGACGAAGCCCTGGACGGAGCATGTGATCGGGGAGACGGGGAACGTCGAGACGGCCCGGGCCTGGGACATCGACGGCTGCGGCGTTCCCGAGATCCTGGCCAACACTCCGGGCCGGCAGGACGTATCCGTGTTCAAGCTCAGGACGCAGGACGGGCGGGGTACGGGGGTCTTCGAGCGGCTGGTGGTGCATCGTTTTCCGGACGGCCAGCGGCAGGGTCACGGGCTGGGGTGCGGCGACATTGCCGGCAACGGGCGCATGGACATCGTTCTGGCGGGGGGTTGGCTGGAGTGTCCTGTCCGTCCCTGGACCGAGGCCTGGACGTGGCATCCGGAGATCCGCCTGGACTGGCATGGGGCCAGCGTCCCGATCCTGGTCGTGGACGTGAACGGCGACGGCCTGAACGACCTGATCGTGGGCAACGGCCACGGCTATGGGCTCACCTGGTACGAACAGCGCCGGCAGGGGGGCTCGCGCCAGTGGCTGGCCCATCCCATCGATCCCTTCAATGCGCAGTACCACGACATGCTGTGGGTGGACATCGACGGGGACGGGGCCTGCGAGCTGGTCACCGGCAAGCGTCATCGGGCGCACTGCGGTCACGAGGCGGGGGAATGGGACGACCTGGGCGTATACTACTTTAAATGGACGGGGTCGGGTTTTGCGAAGCAGATCATCGACTACGGTCCCATCGGGGAGGGCAAGGGCTGCGGCATCCAGTTCGCGCTGGCCGACCTGCGCGGCACGGGCCGCCTGGACCTGGTTGCTCCCGGCAAGGACGGGCTGTACGTCTACTTCAACGAAGGGGTTTGACCATGCCGAAGATTGCCATGATCGGGGCCGGCAGCCTCGTATTCTGCAAGACCCTCTCGATGGACATCCTGGCCACGGAGGCCCTGCGGAACGGCGAGATCTGCCTGATGAACCGCACCAAACCCAAGCTCGACCAGATGGAAGCATTCCTCCGCCGCGTCGTGCGCGAGAACGGCCTGCCCACGCGGATCACCGCCACCCTGGACCGCCGTGAGGCCCTGCGCGACGCCGATTACGTCATCATCATGATCCAGGTGGGGGGAATCGAGACCTTCCGCCAGGACTACGAGATCCCCCTGAAATACGGCGTGGACCAGTGCATCGGGGACTCCCTGGGGCCCGGCGGCGTCATGCGGGGCCTGCGGACGATCCCGGTTCTGGCGGGGATTGTGCGGGACATGGAGGAGTTGTGCCCGGGGGCGCTGCTGCTCAACTATGCCAACCCGATGGGGGCGTGCTGCCTGGCCCTGGGGCGCCTGACGCGGCGGCTGCAGTTTGTCGGTCTCTGTCACGGTGTGCAGACAACCCTCGATCTGATCGGCCGCTACGTGGACGTGCCCAAGGAGCAGGTCGACTTCTTCTGCGCCGGCATCAACCACATGGCCTGGTTTCTGTCCCTGCGCGACCGTCGCGACGGCCGGGACCTGTACCCCATCCTGCGGGCCAACATCGAGAAGCCGGAGTACTATGCCAACGAGAAGGTGCGCTGCGAGGTGATGCGCCATTTCGGTTACTTCATGACCGAATCCACCGGTCACCTCTCCGAGTACCTGCCCTGGTTCCGTTCCAGTCAGCGCGCCCTGGAGACCTACTGCGACGAACCTGCCTTCGGGGGCGAGAGCGGGGCCTACTACACCTACTGCGCCATGTTGGCCGAAAAGTACAGGGGGGTGAACTACCTGGACAGCGAGAGCGCTGCTCTCGGCCGGCGCAGTGTCGAGTACTGTTCCCACATTCTCGAGGCCCACGAGACGGATCGGCCATTCCGGCTCAACGGCAACGTGCGCAACGACGGCTACATCACGAACCTGCCGCAGGGATGTTGCGTCGAGGTGCCGATGTACGTCGACGGGCGCGGCATTCATCCCCTGCGGGTGGGCGATCTGCCGCCGCAATGCGCCGCCCTCAACCAGAGCAACGTCACGGTGCAGGCCCTGGCCGTCGAGGCCGGCCTGACCGGGGACCCGGAGTACGCCATGCAGGCCATCGCCATGGATCCCCTCACCAGTGCCTGCTGCACCCTGCGCGAGATCCGCGAGATGACCGCCGAACTGCTCGCGGCCCAGAAGGACCTCCTGCCCCAGTTCGCCGGCAGCGCCCTCCGGACCACACCGCCCGTGGCGATCCCGGCATCCCTGCGGCGGGTCGACGTGCCACTGGACCCCGCACTGGCCATCGCCAACCGCTTTGGTGAACTCGCGGCCCGCAAGGTCGGGGAATAGGGCCTCCCCCGGCAAAATGCCGGGCAACCGCGTCCCATGGGGCGCGCAGGCCGCGGGCGGGGGGGGACGGACACAGACGGACACAACGGACAACGGACGGGACACGGGGGCGCGGGGGCCCGAGCGCGAGCGTCGGGAGATGGGTCCCCCGGCGGCACGTCGGGGGCCAGGGTCGTGCGGGTACGGCCGGTGGAGGAGGCGAAGGAGAAGCGATGGCAACGGCAAGAGTGCGTGTAGCCTTCGTGGGTGTGGGGGGCATGGGACAGTGCGCCCACCTCCGCAACTATGCCGCGCTGCGGGAGCAGTGCGAACTCGTGGCCCTGGCGGAGCTGCGCCGGGACTTGGGGCAGACGGTTGCGTCCCGGTACGGGATTGGGCGTGTCTACGGGGCGCACGAGGAGTTGCTGGCCGCGGGGGGATTCGATGCCCTCGTGGCGTCGCAGCCCTTCACACGGCACGGGGTGCTTGTTCCCGATCTGCTGCGGGCGCACGTGCCTGTCTTCACGGAGAAGCCTCTGGCCGCCAGCATCGAGGTGGGTCGTCGCCTGGTGGGTTGTGTCGCGGGCAGCGGCACGTTTCTCATGGTTGGGTACCACAAGCGCAGCGATCCGGCGGCCATCTACGCCCTCGAACGCATCCGTGCCTTCCAGGCAACGGGTGAGATTGGGGTCCTGACGTATGTCCGCATCCTGATGCCCGCGGGCGACTGGATTGCCGGCGGCTTCAACGAGCTCCTTCCCGGGCACGCCCCGGGCCCTGCTCTGCAATGGGACGCGCCGGCCACGGACATGGACGAAGCCACGAATCGCGAGTACATCGCCTTCGTGAACTACTACATCCACCAGGTCAATTTCCTGCGCCACGTTCTCGGCGAGGACTATGCTGTCCGCTTCGTCGATCCCACCGGCAGGGTCCTGGTGGCACAGAGCGACAGCGGCATCCCGTGCATTATCGAGATGTCCCCCTACAGCACCACGGTGGACTGGCAGGAGGAGGTCCTCGTCGCCTTCGAGCACGGCTATGTCCGCATCCGGCTGCCCGCTCCCCTGGCCTGCCACCGGGCAGGCTCCGTAGAAATCCTGCGCGATCCGGGGAAGGGCGTCACTCCCGTCGTCGAGGCGCCGCACCTGCCATGGGTCCACGCCATGCGCCAGCAGGCAGCCAACTTCCTCGCCGCGGTGAGGGGCGAAACCCCGCCCACCTGCGATGCGGCGACCGCACTCAAGGACCTCGAGACGGCCCGGGAAGTCATCCGCCTCCGCTTCGGCCGCTGAGGGTGCGGCCCGGCCCGGAGCCGCGAGGCCGCGGACGGGCGGGGGGCCGCAGGACGCGGCCGCTCGAGTCGTTGTTCGACGGCCGGCAGCCGCAGGCCATCAGACTTGGCCCGAGCCTGCCGGGCCGTCGTCGTAGGGATCCGGGGCCCCGGGCGGCAGGGAGCCCTTGGGGAGGCCGTGCTGCGCGTCGTTCCAGCCGTCGTCGACGTTCCCGTACCATTCCTCCCAGTCTTCTCCCTCGTCATCGGGATTGGCGTAGGGATCGTGTTCTGCCGCCGCATCGGCGGTGGTGGGGGTCCCGGGCATGACCCCGTCCGCATCCGGCAGGACCGCGGCCTGCGCTGCCGGCTCCGCCGCCGCGGCGGCGGCGGGCTGCTCCGGCGCTTCCGCGGCCGGCAGTGGGGGTGTCGCCGCGGCGGCTTCCGCGGCCGCCTTCGCCTCGGCGGCTTCGAGGGCTTCTTCGGCCCGGCGTTCCTCCGCCTCCCGTTCGTGCTTCTTCCGCAGGGCCCGGGCGGACACCCACAGGCTGATCTCGAAGAGGAACAGCGCCGGGAATCCGAGGGCACACTGGCTGATGACATCCGGGGGCGTGAGGATGGCCGCCAAGGTGAAGATCACCACCACGATGATGGGGCGCGCCTTGCGCATGCGTTCGAGGGAGACGATTTCCGTCACCGCCAGCACATACACCACGATCGGCAGTTGGAACATGACCCCGAACCCCAGCATGAGCATCGAGGCCATGTTGATGACGCTGCGCAACTGGGGCCGGGCCACGATCTTGCCGCTCGCCATCCCGAGACCGAAACGCAGGACCATCGGGAATACCACAAACAGGGCAAAGGCCGCACCGATCACAAACAGAGCCGTGCTGAGAAAGACGCAACGGGAGATGTAGTACTGCTCCTTCTTGTACAGCCCGGGGGCCACGAAGCGCCACGTCTGATAGGCGAGGACCGGGTAGGCGAGGATGACTGCCAGAATCACGCCTACCTTCATCTGGGTGAAGAACAGCTCCATCACCTGCAGCGTCTGGACCTCGTTCACGCTGGGGCAGAAGGTGTTCAGGAACCAGTTGATCACCTCGTCGCAGAACATGAAGCAGAGGGGAAACAGGATCACCACGCAGGCGATGCATTTCAGCATGCGCAGGCGCATTTCCTCGAGGTGATCGAGGACGGAGAGCTTGGTGTCGTCCATGGCAGGATGGGGAACAGCGCCGGGGGCTGTGAGCCCGCGCGGCGCGGCGCTCTATGACGGGGTGTTGCTGTTCTCGGTGGACTTGGCGGTGTCCTTGGGTGTGCTCCTGGGCAGGGGGGCCGGTTCGTCGCGGTTCACTTCTTCCGCCATGTTGGCCAGGTCATTCTTGGCCCTCTTGAACTCGTTGGTGGCCTTGCCGAGGGAACGGGCGATTTCCGGCAGTCGTTTGGCTCCGAAGACGAGGAGCACGATGAAGAAGATAAGAAGCAGTTCCCAGCCGCCGATGGCGCCGAAGCCGAACACGATGTGACTTGTCTCTGACATAGGTGTTTCCTCGAGCGACACGTCTGCGCGAGGGGTGCTCCGGCCTGCTGTCGCTCTGCGGGCGGCGGATACACGTCAGCCATGACGCGACCGCCGCGGTTTTGGGGTGACGGAGCACGTGGCCTACCCGGATCACCCGCGTCATGCGGGTCTCGAAGCCATGAACACAATATGCATCGCAATGAGTCCGATGCAACCGTCAAGGCTCCGTGCGCGCAAGGCCTCAGTCCAACCCGCGAATGGTCCGGGATCCGGCATCGCGTACTCGGTTCGGACTGGAGGGCGAAGCTCCTGCTGAGCCGCATCCCGGACCATTCGCGGGTTGGACTGAGACATCACGGGCGGGAACCGGGGGAGAGAAGGGCAGGAGCGAGGGAGGAACAGGATGGACGCAATGGACAGGCGCAATGACCGGAAAACGCGGGGCGGATCGGTTCCCGCCGCCACTGTCCTTGCGGCAGTGGAGCGCCGATTCGGGTGCCGGCACGGCCGCGCCCCCTTCCTCTCCCTGCCCTCCTATCGGCGCTCCACCGAGGCAGGACGACGCCGGCGCGGGAATCCTGAAACAGCCCCGCTCGCGAGCCGAATGCCATTGACTTCGGGGTTTCCCCGAACAGATTATCCCGCCCTCAGGCTGCCCCGGTAGCTCAGTTGGATAGAGCAACGGACTTCTAATCCGTAGGTCGTGGGTTCAATTCCCGCCCGGGGTGCCAGATTCAGGCACAAACTGGCGCCCTATGGCACCCGATGGCACTGGAAATAGTTCCCACAAAACCCCCACAGGCGACCGATAGTCCCCACAAAGTCCCCACACCCCTCCAGGCACGAAACACAACCCCCACCACGTCCTGGTCACCGCCCCCCCCACGCCTCTGAGGAAGCGATCCCCTTGCTTTCGTCGCGCCCATCGAGCATTCTCCTGGCACGCGCCTGCGTTCCTCCCCGGGCAATTGGAGCCCGGCCGTGCGGACCCAGGCGCGTATCTCTTCCGGCCCTTGACACGGCCCCGATCCGGTGGTAGTCCTCCTCTAACGGACCCCTATCACGGGTCCACAAGCAGGAGTCTCCCTGCTATGTTCTGGACCGCCGACAGTGAGCCATTCGGGGCTGGCCCCGCCTACTGGGGTTCGTGGTAGCACTGTCGGCGATCCTCTTCCTGCCCCTACCACGGGCAGGCAACGTAGTAGGCCCCACCATGGAGCCCGCCACCAGACCGCAAGAATCGCCCTCTGCCGCACGCGAGGCCGCACCCGACAAGAACCGCCCCCGATCCCCGGAACGCAGCCAAGGCCATCCGGCTGGCCGCTGCACTGGCTGTGGCCGAATACCGCCGGTCATGAATGCCGCGGTGCCGATGCCGGGTTGGGTCGAGGTGTGCATCGACAACCCCGCCGCCATGGCTTCCCGCGTCCGCAGGGAGGACGTGGAAAGTGCTGCTCGGGTGGTGTACGTTCTCTCCAAGTGGAGGCCCGTATGATGGAACAGCCTTCAGACATCCAACTGTGGCCCGTGTCCGACGACGCGATGGCCCCCAGGATCAGGGCCGGGTGGCAGGTGGCCGCCGTGCCGGGAATCCCCTTCCACAACGGCGATACCGTTGTGGTGTCCGTGGCCGGTGTCGTGGCGGTCCGGGAGTTCTTCTCGTTGAACAACGGCCACGTCGAACTGAGAGCCGCGGACATGCGGGATGAACACGTGAAGGAAGCAGCCTTGGACTGGGTTGTCCGGGCGGGCTGGGCCGTGACGCCCGAAGGGGAAACGGTCCCGCTGCTCTTCTGCCCCGTGTGCGGGCATGCCTTGGTCCCGGCAAGGCTTGCTGCCGGACGTGTGTACTGCTGTAATACGTGCCGCTGCAAGGCAAAGAACGTATCCGGGCGACGGCTCTGCATCATGACACCCGTAGAAGACCCCAAATGCTGCTGGAATCGCGCACCGGGCGAGTACCGGTTTCGACGAGGGGCCCAAGCCCAAGTCAGCTTCGTACGTCCTTTCCCCCCCGGCCGCACGGACGGCGGTACGATAGCCCCAACCCCTGGGTGAGCAAGTGTCGGTCTTCGAGATCGCGCGGCTTTGGCACCTACGGAACCGACTTGCGTCCTTCGACGAAGGGGTGGATCTTCGCCGGAAAACACGACCATCAGTGGACGCAGAAGGTCCACCGCAACCACAGTCAGAGGTTCCAGAATCCGCTGCTCCAGAACTACAAGCATACGGAATGCCTGCGTGGGCTTCTCGGCTTGACCAAAAACAAGGTCCCGTCGGTTGCCGTGTTCACCGGCGAGTGCACGCTGAAGACGCGGGACAAGCTACCCGAGCATGGTAAAAAACCACGCCCAAAGGGCGGGGCGTTCGTGCCCCTGGAGATCCCGGGCGGCACGCCGACGGCCCGGGTCCCCGAGGATCTCCACGAACCCCTGCATGGGTGGTTCTGGCGGCATGCGGAACGGCGGGAAGCGCGAGTGCCAGTGGCGATGAATGGACCCTGACCCCAGGTGGAGGACTCTCCTCACGGAAAGCAGCGGCGACCAGTACGTTGCCTGTACAGCGCATACGGGGGGAGGCCCCCCCGTCACTCCAGGGCTATGCCGAAATCCCGGCGCAGCCATTCGTGCCGTTCCTCCATGGTCATGGTCCTGAACAGCGCCGCGAGTTCCTGCGTACGGGACGAGGGGTCATCCTGGACGCCAGCGCTCCCGGACTTTCGCCATCCGCGAAGGTCCGCAAGGGACATGATTGCCTTTCTGGGATCCACTTTCACGCGGCGGCTGACCCCGTTTTTTGTGGCTGTCTCGACGTACTCCAGCACGGCTCCACCGGCCTCTGCCACCCGTCTAGGATCAATGTGTCCTCCTTCGTCCAGGCAGTCCTGAATGCACCCTCGCCCCATTGCCGTAAGCCGGCGGCAAGCCTCCTCCAGATCCATGAGGGCCTCATCTTCGGCCTGAGCGCGCAGCTCGGCGACTGTCCCCTGAATGTCCCCACGCTGTAGCAGTTCCCACGCCCGCTTCCGGGCAAAGTCATTGCGCCAAGCCCTGGACTTTGGGTAGGCTCTTCGGTAAGCCTCCGAGGCATTTCCGCAGCGTACGTACTCCCGCGCGAATCTCTCCTGCCTGCCGGTCAGGGTTCCTGGCTTGCGCAGGTTCTTAGGGGGCTTCCTCGATGGTAGCGCGTTCATATCTACAACATACGGGGGTGGAATGGGGGTTACACCTCCGACTCCGATTTCGACCCACGCTACGTGCGCAGGCCCTCAACGAAGACACGCGGAGTCAACACCACGATGTCTTTCCCGGCAGCGGCGGGGTAGTGCCGGACGTTCCCGGTCACCAGCGTACACCCGAGGGCCAGAGCGCATTCCACGAAGGGCGCGTCGTCCGGATCGGGCAACCCGCCGCGGACAGCATGCTCCGGTTGTATATCGCCGCAATAGTCATCGACCTCATACCGCAACTATCTGAGCTTCCTCCTGCTCCACAGCCTCGGCGCCTCCGGCCGAGGTCGAACGCCTGGCCGCGCAACGGCCCAGCTCCCCGACACATCCCGGATCAGAGTTCATCTGCCCCAGAAGACGCCGACCAGCCCTTGCTCTCTTCGGCCCAGATCGCGGGAGCATCGCCCCCTGAACATACAAGCCCGGAATCTCGGAACAGCCCTGCGAGGCACGTCTTGACATTCCATGTCCAGGCGTGTAGTGTTACAAGTGACATAGGGCAGCGCCGCTGCCCGACAAGCTACAGCGGTTAAGGTTGGACGCTGTCCGGCCGCTGAGGAACCAAAAAGAGGTTCCCCGGCGGCCGTTTCTCTTCCGGGACCGAGGGGAGCCCGGGAGAGACACCATGCGACAGACGATCCCCGCGAATGTGCTGAGCGCCACCTGTGCGCTGCTCGGCCCCTACGTCCCCACGCTCGACCCCCCCGCCCTGACCCGTGCCCTCGAAGCTGTGAAAGAGGCCAAACGGCCCGGGACAGTCCTGCTCACCGTCAACGAAGCCGCTTCCCGGCTGCGCGTATCTCGCCGTACTCTATGGCGCATGATCCAGGCCGGGAGCATTCGTCCCCTGCGGCTTGGCCCCCGCACCGTTCGTATCGCTGAGGCCGACATCTCTGCGCTCGACGCAGGAGGGCAAGGCGATGGACGGTCCTGAAAAGGGAACGCCCGGGGCGGGAACCCCGGGCCACACGACTACCGACATCCACAGTCTACCCTTGAACGGCTGCGTTGTCAAGCACGTGTGGGCAATCCGTACGCCGCCTGAGAACGAGGTCCTGTACCGCCCGATCCGACCCGACGATCCCGAGATCGTCCGCATGGCGGAGAGCATCGCCCGGGACGGTCTCCTGCAACCTCTCACCGTCTCGGGAGACGACTACGTTCTGGACGGCAATCGTCGGCTGTGTGCCTGTCGCGTCGCTGGCATTGAGACGGTTCCCTGCCGGGTCCGCGAAGACCTCTACCTCGGGCATCCCGACTTCCTTCGCGTGCTCCGCGAGTTCAACCGCCAACGGGACAAGACGCCGCAGGAACGGGTCCGCGAAGAGCTGGTGAACATCGTTCCCGGACTGGCATATGCCGGACTCCGCGAACACCGGGACAGGGAGAGCAGGGAGGCGATTCTGAGCGATGGCGTTCCCATCCGGGCCGCCCGGGGCCGCTGTCGTATCTCGAAGGCCAAGCGGCCGTTTTTGGAGGCCGTTCGTGTGGTTCTGGACGAGCTGACGGAATACCTCCCCGTGTCCGACCGCCAAATCCATTACAGGCTCTTGAACGACCCGCCTCTGGTTCATGCGAGTAAGCCCGGATCGGTCTACCGGAACGATCCCGCGAGCTACCATGCCCTGTGCGACCTGCTGACCCGGGCACGCCTCGAAGGCACCATCCCGTTCGGTGCCATCGTCGACGCCACACGTCCACACCAGCCCTGGGATACGTCCGCCAACGCGGCGGGATATGTCGCGCAGGCCGTGAATCGGTTTGGCCGCCACTACTGGCGCGACCTGCTGCAAACCCAGCCCAACCACACTGAGATCGTCGCCGAAAAGCTGACGGTCGAGAGCATCGTCCATCGCGCTGCAGGCAAGTACACGATCCCCGTCACCATCGCCCGAGGATTCCCTTCCCTGGATCTTCGGTATCGCCTCTGGAAGCGGTTTCACGACGGTGGCCGGGACCGCCTCGTGCTGCTGGTGCTGAGCGACTTCGACCCGGAAGGCATGGAGATCATGCACTCCCTGGGGGCCAGCTTACGGGATGAGTTCGATGTCGTCGCCCTGCACATGGTGCGTGTCGCCATCACCCAAGAGCAGATCGACGAGCTGCACCTTGAGAGCAGCATGGAGGCGAAGACTACCAGCCGCAACTTCGCCAAGTTCGAGGCCCGCCATGGACGGTTCGCGTACGAGCTGGAGAGCATTCCGCCGGCGGACCTCGAAGCGATCATCGAGACTGCCATCCGCGAAAACCTTGACATGATACGGTTTTCC
>JAFGRS010000542.1 GCA_016935045.1 Lentisphaeria bacterium
AACGGCCGTGGACAGACCGGAGCACAGCGTCGGGGAGATCTTCCGCCGGTTCGGGGCGGCATACAGTCGGCGTCACCGGATGGGGGAGCAGCAGCGCAGGGTGATGAAGGCCCTGGCGATGTGCCGGACGGCGGCGCTGGGGGGACACCTGGAGGAATGCGACGCCTGCGGCGCGCAGCGTCCGGTCTACAACTCCTGTGGGAATCGACACTGCCCGGCCTGCCAGGGGAAACTGGCCCGGAAGTGGCTGGCGGCGCGGATGGGGGAGTTGCTGCCGATTCCGTACTTCCACCTGGTCTTCACGCTGCCGGATACCTTTGTGCCATTGGCCCTCGGTAACCCCGACGCGGTCTACGGGCTGCTGCTGCGCACCGCCGGAGACGTGCTGCTGGCCGCGGCGGCGAAGACCTTCGGCGGCGTGCCGCCGGTCATCGCGGTGCTGCACACCTGGGGCCAGACCATGTGGCCGCATCCGCACGGACACTTCATCGTCGGCAGCGGGGCCTTGCGGTTCGACGGCAGGGTCTGGGCGCCGGGGAGTGCGCAGTACCTTTTCGACGTGCGGGAGCTTTCGGCGCGCTTCCGGGACCTCTTCTGCCGGCGACTCTCGCGGGCGCGGCTGAGGTTCGCGGGGGAGACCGCGCACTGGGCCGCCCCCGGGGCCTTCGAGGCGTTTCTCGAAGGCGAGCGTTCCCGCGACTGGGTGGGACGGGAACGCGCCGCGAAGCTGGCCCGCAGCCGCGAGTTGCTCGCCTGCGAGGCTCCCTCCGACGCCTTCCCGGCCCCTTCACCCGACGGGACGGACCGCGACCTCTGTCCGTTCTGCGGTCGCGGGCGGATGCACCGGATCGGGAGCCTGGGATGCGAGCGCGGGCCGCCGGTGGTCGTTGCCTTCGTGGACGGGAGCGCACTCCATGCCGCCTGAAAGTCCATCCGCGAATCTCCTGCCGAGACGCTCGGCGGCGATGTCGCGCCCGCGAATGGTCCCCGTGCGGACGTTCCCGGTTCCGAAACACCCGTTTCCGCCCACGGTCGGCGAGCCGGCGGCAGGCGCCGCCCTCGCGATGGCTCGCCCCCGGAACGAGGGCGAGCGCACGCCGCCCTCCGCTGCCCTGTGTCCCTCCCCGAACCACCCTTCCCACCCCGGTCCTCCTCCTCCAAACCCCTTGCATCGGTGCGGGAAACCGGGTAGCTTTCCCCCATAGCAGCCGCGCGGGAAACCCAGCTCCGGGAATCGGGAACGTCCAACAGCCAGATCGAGCCGCCCGGGACCAAGGCTCTCAGCTCGCAGGTTCGAAACGTCGGGTACCGCGCGGCTCATCTGGAGAGTTCGCACGGGACAGACGAAAAGGCAGATTGACTACGATGATAGCAAGGGGTAAGATTAGCGCATGAGCACTACAGCCGAGAAAGTCGTGGCGGAAGCGCTTCGTCTTCCTGCTCCCCTGCGGGCGTTTGTCGCCGAGAAACTCATTGAGAGCCTTGACGCCCCAGACTCCCCCCCGTTGTCGGCCAAGTGGAGGAAGGAAGTCCGGAGACGTTGCGCGGAGGTGGACCGCGGCGCGGTCAAGCTACGCGATGCTGATGACGTGTTCGCCAAGGCTTACGCATCCCTCGCATGAAAGTCATCAGATTCCATCCCGACGCAGAAGCCGAGATGATCGAGGCTGCAGCGTATTATGAAGCGCAGCAGCCCGAGTTGGGCAGGCGGTTCTTGGCGTCGGTGCAGGACGCGGCCAATCGTATCGTCCTCAATCCCCAACTCTACGCCGTCGTTGATCGTGACGTCCGCCGTTGCCTCACCAAGACATTTCCGTTTGGCGTCCTCTTCAGGGAACGCCCAGACAAGATTGTCATCATGGCAGTCATGCATCTGCATCGCGATCCCGACTATTGGAGGGATCGATAGAGACTGCGAACCAACAAATGCTGCCTACTCCGCTTCGCTCCAAGGCAGATCTGCAACGTTGGCAGAAGCTGAATATGGACAGCAGAGTCCGGAGCTTGATGAGGCAAGAGGCAAGGCAAGCAGCCATCGGCCACATAATTACCTTGTTCGGGCTCTATGCGGCAGCGTCCTTCCTCATGCCCCGATACCTGGTGTTGTTCGAGGGCGACTTGGCAACGCGTGGTACCGTGGCGAATCTCGCTGCTGAATGGTCAATCCGCCTGGGCCACCTCTGGACTCTGGTCGTGCCGGTTGTTCTCGTCCTTGGCTATTTGGACTACCGGGCTTCCCTAGTTCTTCGGTTCCGGGGGATGCACGCCTTGGCGGCCATTTGGGGAATGGCCGTAGTCGGCAGTGTCGCCATCGGCTTCCTGTGGTTCTGTTGGGCACTGTCCGTCTGGCATCTCATCGTGTGGGAACGCCTCAATCCCAAGATGACCGTACCCCAATGGGCGTCATCCGGTACTCTTAAGGCGTTCATTCTATTCGCCGCCACATTCGTCTCCTTGGTGGCCTTGGGCTTGCTGGCCGGGCACAGAGACCGACAGGCAGACAGCGATGCAGCCGAGCGCCAACAAACCAGTGATGCCGACCCTCGTACCTCGGGCGGCACACCGTAGCGTTCGCCCAGCGAAGCACGATTTGATCGAGCCGGGCGGAAGAAGTACTGTATCACCATGGTCACGACACTACAGATCGAGCAGATGTCACGCACGGA
>JAFGRS010000543.1 GCA_016935045.1 Lentisphaeria bacterium
GGATGGGGATGCGGCTCCGCGGAGCGTCGCCCTCCAGGGGATGGGGATGCGGCTCCGCGGAGCGTCGCCCTCCAGGGGATGGGGATGGCGCCCGGAGGGCCGTGCGCCGTACGGGGGATGGGGGATGCGGCTCGGCGGGCAGTGCCGGCGGGTGTTTGCATGCGTCCGGCCGCCGTCTATGTTGGCAACTCTTCCGTAGGGCGGTTGCGCGCCCGAATCGCAAGGAGGGCCCGATTTGGCCATACTGCGGAGATGGTGGTTGGTTCTGCTGGCGGTCGGGGTCTGCCTGGCCGGGCCGGTGCGCTCTGCCGAGGGTCCGGCTGCGAGCGCTTTGCAGCGGGCGCCGGACGGCGTCTGTTGGGTGGTGTTTGCCTCGGCCACCTGTGAGGAATGCGAGTGGCTGAAGAGTGTCTTCTTCCCGGAACTGGAGGGTCGGTTCGGGCAGAAGGCCCCCCCCATCGCCTTCGTCGACATCGACGACCTCGAGAACTACGCCCTGCTTCTCGAAGTGGAGGACGCGCTTGTGGAGGAATCGGGGAGCGAGTTTCCCGCCTTCCTGGTGGGATCCTCGTTCTACTACGGCCAGGACGCCATCGCGGCGTGGGGCGAGTCGTTGCGGACGGGCATCCCCCGGCTCACACTGCCCAAGGCCGCGGCCGGGGTCCTGTCCCGCGCCCGCAACGTCACCTACTACGACGACCTGTTCGCCCCGAGGCCGGCGGGGGGCGGGAGCGCCGCGGCAACACCGGGCGTTGTCCAGCCCCTCCCGTCCCCGGCGCCGGAGGCCGCCCTCCGCCCGGGCGAGGTGGACCACCACCGGCATGCCCGGGTGCTGTACTTCGAGACCACGGGGTGCCGCAGCTGCGCCCGGGCCGAGAAACAGCTCGCCTATGCCCTCACCCGGGTCCCCGACGCGAGCGTACGCAGGGTCCTGACCGAGGAAGCGGCCGGGCGGGCGCTGCAGTACGCCGTGACCAGCCGGCTGGGGCTGCCGCCCTCCCAACGCCTCCTGACCCCGATGTTCGTCTCCGGGGATGCGTCCCTCTCGGGCAAGGCCATCGGGGACCAGGCACTGATCGAGATGCTGCGGACGGCGCCCGGGGAGCCGTTCTGGTGGAGCTGGGACGAGGGCGCTGCTGTCGCGGAGGCCCGCCGTCGCATCGAGGATCTGGCGGCGGGTTTCGCGATTCCGACGGTATTGGTGGCGGGCCTGATTGACGGGGTGAACCCGTGCGCCTTTGCCGTGATCGTATTCCTGGTGAGCTACCTGACGTTGACGGGGCGCTTCGGCAGGCGGTTCGCCCTGTGGTACGGCCTGACCTTTGCCGCGGGTGTGTTCGTGTGCTACTTCCTGATCGGCATCGGCTTCTTCCGCCTTCTGGCATGGGTGCAGGCCTGGCAGTCGGCGATGCGCTGGGTATTTGTCCTGATGGGGTTGGTGTGTGTCGCCTTCGGCATCGGCGGGATCCTGGACACGGTGGCGGCCGTGCGCGACGGGGTGGGAAAGATGAAGTTCGGGATGCCGAAGTCCCTGCACCGTGTCGTGCACCGCCTGATCCGGGAGGATGTCAGCCGTCATGCCCTGGGGGTGGGGGCCTTCCTGATCGGTATTCTGGTCAGCACCGTCGAGCTGGTCTGCACGGGCCAGATCTACCTGCCGGTGATCCTCTTCATTAACAGCAGCGCTCCCGGGCTGCGCTCGCTGGGACTGCTGACGGTCTACAATCTGGCCTTCATCCTGCCCCTGGTCGTGGTGGTGGTTCTGGGGGCTGCCGGGCTGGGTTCCGAGGCCCTTTCGAAATGGGCCCGACGCCACGCCGTACTGACCCGCGCCCTGACCTGCATCCTCGTCTTCGGCCTGGCAGGGGTCATGTTCTACATGGCCGCGCGCGCCTGAGACCGCCGCGCCGGGGGTGGCGGGATGCCGCCCGGTGACCGTGCGGCGTACTCGGGGTGGCGGGATGCCGCCCGGTGACCGTGCGGCGTACTCGGGGTGGCGGGATGCCGCCCGGTGACCGTGCGGCGGGGGGAGATGGACGGGATGGACGAGATGGACGGAATGGACAGGCCCCCTCCATCTCCGCCGTACGAGGCTCCATCCCGTCCATGCCCTCCCTTTCGTCCATTCCATCCCTCTCGTCCATGCCCTCCCTCCCGCGCTCGCCGCACCCTCGGGCCTGCCATGGATTTGCATTGAGGGGCCTTCCCGGCCATAGTGTGATTGAGGGTCGTGTACGGCCTGCTGTCTTTCAGGCGTTCGTGAAGGTTGGCCGGCGGGGGCTGCGGGGTGGCCGCGGGCCCTCCGGGGCAGGATGGAGTCTGACGATGATTGCCTCGAACGGCTTGGCTTGTCGGTCCTGCACCCTGTCCCGGCGGTGTTTTCTGCGGGGGGCTTCGGGGGCGGCGTTGGGTGCGGTGCTGGGTCCCGTGTCGGGTGCGGTTCGGGGGATGGAAGTGGGGGACCCCGTGGATGTGGAGGGTCTGCGGCCGCATCCCAAGGTCCGGGTCATGGGCGCGGTGTTGCGGCGCGGGCTGCCCTACTGGCTGGGGTGGCCGGGCACGAGCTACGATGTGCCGGGTCACCAGGCCGAATACCTCGGCATGCTCGGGGATCGTTGCCGCGCCCTGGGGCTGGATCTCGAGCCGGCCGAAAAACCGGTGGAGAACGGTGCCCAGGCCGAGGCCCTGGGGACCCGGGTCCGGGCCGAGCGCCCCGACGCGCTGGTGCTGATCCTGCAACACCTCTCCTGCTGGAACGAAGCGGGCAGACTGGCGGGCCTGGGCATTCCGACCATCATCTTCGCTCCCGTCGGCACGGCCTTCACCGGGCACGTGCGCGAGATCTCGCGTCGGCAGGGGGTGCATGTGGTCAGCTCCCTCGAATTCTCCGGCGTGGACCTGGGTCTGCGGATGGTGCGGGCCCTGCGCCGGTTTCAGAGCACGCGCGTGCTCTGGATTCGGGAGCACACCCGGGACGAGACGGTCATGGAGCGTCTGGGCATCAAGGTCCGGCGGCTGCCCAGGCGCACGTTCAACGAGCTGTTCGACCGCATGCCCGTGACGGAGGAGGCGCGGGACGTGGCCCGGACGATGGCCTCCCGGGCGGCCAGAGTCGTGGAACCGGACGGGGAGGACATGCTCAACGCGGCCCGGGCGTACCTGAGTGCCAAGCACCTGCTGCGGGCCGAATCCGCCAATGCCCTGACCATGGACTGCCTGGGCATGGTCGGAGCACGCCTGGTTCCGACCCCTCCCTGCATGGCCTGGTCGATGCTGCAGGACGCGGGGGTTTCCGCCGGGTGTGAAGCGGACCTGTTCGGGGCCGTTTCCCTGATGCTGACCAATTACCTCTTCGACAAGCCCGGGTTCATGAACGACCCCGTGCCCGAGACGGTCAAGAATCTGCTCATCGCCGCGCACTGCACCTGCGGCACCCGCCTGCATGGTCTCACCGCCCCGCCGCGGCCCTATCTCCTGCGTTCCCACTCCGAGTCCGACGCGGGGGTGGCGATGCAGATCCTGTGGCCCGAGAACGAGCCCGTGACTCTGGTGCGTTTCACGGCCCCGGGGAAGATGATTGTCGACTCCGGCACCGTGGTCGTCAACGTGGACACCCCTCCCGCGGGGGGGTGCCGCACGTCCTTCGAGATCCGCATGGACGAGGTGCGCGACGCGCGGGACGTCAAGGGGTTCCACCAGGTGGTTTTCGTGGGTGACCACCGGCGGGATGTGCTGGCGTTCTGCCAGATGGCCGGCATCGAGGTGGAGCATTCGGCGTAGGGAGGTGGCGGCATGATGCGGTTCCGGCATCTGTGTGGGGGCGCGGTGTGGTTCTGCTTCGGGGGGATCTTTGCCGCGGAGGCGACCTTTCTCATCGGGGCGCCGGACTGCCGGCCCACCCCGGTCGACGGCAACGGCGCCCTGGGGGCGGGATGGGGCAGCGTCGGCATCCTGCTGACCACGGCGGCAGCCCCCGAAGGCCTGCCGGTCAGCCATTGCAGCCGGAGCGCGGACCTGTCCCCCACCGTGCTGACGGTCACCGACGCTGCCCCCATCCGGCTTGAGGTGCAGGCCTACCGTGCCCCCATCTGGCCCGCCGGCGTCAATGTCCTCGATGCCTCCGTGCGCAATGGGGGCGAGCGGCGCGCCACGGCCTGCCTCGCCCTACGCACGAATGCCGCGGTGAAGGGCAACGAGACCGGGTTGCTCCTCGGTTCCCGGGCTGTGGTGGCCCTGCCGCCGCCCCCGCCGGTGGTCAAGGCATCGGGGTGCCTGACGGCGGCCGAGGCCATGCCCGGTTGGGGACACCCCGACCGGCCCTGCGACGCGTCCTTCCGCTCGATTCGGGCGGGAATGGGGGGCATTCCCATCACCTACCGTTTTGCCGTGGCGCCCTCGTCCTCCTGGCTGGTGGCGCTGGGGTTCTGCGAGAGCCATTGGGCCGAGGCGGGCAAGCGACCCTTCCGCATCCGCGTGGAAGGGGCGCCCGAGCGGGTGCTGGATCCCGTTGCCGAATGGGGTCAGCACGTGCCGGGCTGCACCCAGTCCCCGGCCGTGGACGCGGACGCCGACGGCTGGCTCGAGATCAGCATCCTGCCCAAACCGGGGGCGCCGGACCTCAACCCGATCCTCAATACCATCTGGATCTTCGCACCCGGGACGAAACTCGAGGAAGCACGCCTCCTGCGCGGGGAACTGAACCGCCAGGCCGCATCCTACACCGACGTCGGGGGCGGCGGAGACGGTCCCCTGACCGAGCCCGGCCGCATCCGGCACGAAGCGGGCCGGGCACTGTACGACCTGGACCTCGATCCCGGCGCCGTCGTACGCCTCACCTTCCTGGTGGCCATGGACCACGGCGCAGTGCCTCTCTGGGGCACGTCCGCCTGGACGCCCGAGTCGTTGCGGGGGGCCGCGGACGGGGTGTGGGGGGACTGGTTTGCCGCCGGCAGCCCCCCGCCCACCGGGGACGAGTCCGCCGTCTCCGCCTACCGTTGTGCGCTGGCCGACATCGTCATGTGCCGGCAGCAGGCCGACGGTTACTTCGCGGCCCTGGCGGGGCCCGGTTCCCTCGATCTCTTTTCGCACGCGGCATGCCGGCGCATCGTCGCGGCCCTCGATGCGGCCGGGTTCCACGTGGAGTCCGAACGCATGGTGCGGCTCTATTGGGACAGGCCCCTGCCGGCTGCCCTGCGGCGACTTGATCGCGCCGAGGACGGTCCATGGAGCGATCCCTCCAACAGCAACTGCCCCCACGCGCAGGCGCTGCTGGCCCTGGCCGAACACGCGGCAGGCAGCGGCGACGCGGCCTTTGCGGCGCGGGTCCACCCGGCCCTGGTCTCGGCGGCCCGATGGCTGTGCGGCGCGCGGGAGAACGGCCAGCTCCGCGAAGCCGCGGACCTCGCCTGGGGCGCCCTGGCCCTGCGCCGGGCGGCCCAGGCCGCGGAGCTGGCCGGACACGCCGACGACGCCCGCCGGCTGAACGAGAACGCCGCCGCCTTCGGCTCCGGAACGCCCGACGAGGAGGCGGCCTACGCGGGGCTGGGACCCTGCGTCGAAGGCGCCGGGCTCGTGCTGCGCCTCGCGGCGGGCAAGGACGACGCGACTCCGTAGTGTGCCGGAGCGGCCGCGTTCCGAGGCCATCCGATCCGGTGCCGTCGGTGTCCCTGGCAGGCGGCGGGGTTGTGTGCGGTCAGCAGGCGGGTGTTGCATCCAGCGGAGGTAAGACGATGAACCACGTGACGTTTTCGGCCATCCTTCTGGCGTTGGCGCCATCTCTCGGCGCCGGTGCTCCCGGTCCTCTGCGCACGGACACGCTGCGGACCTCGGTGGGGGACCTGGGCATCACGCCCCTGGGGCACGGCAGCCTCATGTTCTTGTTCGCCCGGAAGGTCATTCTCGTGGACCCCTACGGCGCGGTGATCGATGCGGCGTCGCTGCCCAAGGCGGACCTCGTCCTCATTACCCACGAGCATCGGGATCACCTCGACCCGGCGGCACTGGCCGCCGTCAGCCGCCCGGAGACCGTCGTGGTCGCCACGAGGGCCTGCGCTGAACGGCTTCCGGGCTGCCGCGTGATGGCCAACGGTGACACGTTGACTCTCCTCGGCGTCCGTATCGAGGCCGTTCCTGCCTACAACCTTCTCCACAAGCGCGACAACGGGCAGCCGTTCCACCCCAGGGGCGTGGGCAATGGCTACATCCTGACCTTCGGCGACACGCGGGTCTACGTGGCGGGGGACACCGAGAACACCCCCGAAATGAAGGCGCTGACACACATCGAGTGCGCCTTCCTCCCCATGAATCTCCCCTATACCATGACCGCCGAAATGGTCGTCGACGCCATCCGCGCCTTCCGCCCCCGAATCCTCTACCCCTACCACTGCGGCGCCGAGGACTGCGCCCGCCTCGCGGAACTCCTACGCGAGGACACCACCGTCGAGGTGCGCTTCCGCGTGCCCGTGCCGCCCGGACAGGGGAAGTAGAGAGCCGCAGCGCATGGCTGGACCAGCAGCGCCATGATCGACTGCCGCGGACGGCATCCTTCCGCCGTAGAGGCGCAACGCTGGTCCCTCTGTGGGGTTCGGCGCGTTCTTGTGTGGGCCCCAAGGTGGTCTGCGCCGCCGGTGGGTCGCCGTGTCAAGCAGGCCCCGCTTCGTCCCGTGAGAACACCCTTCGGCAACATCGTCGCCCGGACCATGCTCCTGTCCGCGGCAGTCCTGGCCGCGGGTGCGGCGGCGGCGGACCTGGCCTACCGCGTGCACCTGGAAGGGGGCTCGTGGGGACTGCGACGCCGACTGCGCCCGATCCTGTACAGCGTCGAACTGCAGGAATACCCGCCGGCCACCCCCGGGCTGCTGCGGCGACGGGCCGAGGAGGACGTCGACCGGCTGCGGCGCGCCTTGCGTTCCCTGGGCTACTACGACGCGGCCGTCGAGCTGCACCTGGACCTCGAATCCACCCCGATCCGGGTGCGCTTCGTCCTCGCGCCGGGCCCCGCCTACGTCCTCCGCGACGTCCGCATCGTCGGGGCGGAGGGAACGGCCGCTCCCCTGCGCCTGCCCCGGCCTGCCGAGATCGGCCTGCTCCCGGGAGCACGCTTTGAGGAGAGGCTGGTCGCGGACGCTCAGGAGCGCCTTCTCGAGTGGTTCCGCGATGCAGGCTACCCGACCCCGGAGGTCACCGACCGAAGCGTTCGCGTCGAACACGACGACCGGAGCGTACACATTGTCTTTGCGCTGGGTCCCGGCACGATCGGCCGTTTTGGCGTCACCTCGGTCGAGGGTCTCGAGCGCGTCCGCGAGAAGCACATTCGGCGCTTGCTGCCGTGGCGGGAAGGCGACCGTTTCTCCGCCAGTCGGCTGCGGGAGGCGCGGCAGACGCTCTCCGCATCCGGGTTGTTCTCCTCGATCCGCCTGCAGACCGAGACGCAGACGGGCACCGAAGAGGATGCCCCTGCCGCCACGGTGGACGTGCGCCTCGCCTTGGCCGAACGTCCCCGGCGGACCGTCCGCGTCGGCGCCGGCTACACCACGGGCCCGGGGCCGGATCTGCGGCTGGGGTGGGAACGCCGCAATCTCGCGGGCAACGGCGAGACGCTGCGCCTCGCGACACACCTGTCGACGGAGCTGTATACGGCCGAGGCCCAGTTCCGCAAGCCCGCCTTCCTGCGTCCCGCTCAGAATCTCGTGATCGAGGCGCTTGGAGCGCGCGAGGAGACCATCGCCTACATCAGCGGCAGCCTGGGTCTCTCGGGAATGGTCGAGCGCAGGCTGACCAGACGCTGGACCGCCGCCGCCGGCCTGGCCTTGCGCCGCGTCGGGGTCGAGGACCCCGTCGGTGCAAGCCGGTTTGCCCTTGTATCTACTCCTTTTGAGCTTACGTACGACAGCAGTGACCATCCCCTGGACCCGACCCGGGGCATGCGTCTGCGGCTCTCTACCGCCCCCACCGTGGATGCCGCCGATCCCGACATCGCCTATCTGCGGCAGCGTCTCGAATGGCGTGGGTATCTTCGGCTTTCGATGGGTGGCCGTCTGGGGCTGGCCACCCGGCTGGCGGCGGGTCATGTGATTGGCGAAGACCATGGGGACATTCCGGCGGACGAACGCTTCCATGCCGGCGGCGGGGGCAGCATCCGAGGCTACGGTTACAAGGATGTGGGGCCGCGCCGCGATGGCGAGAGCGTCGGCGGGCGCTCGCTGGCGGAATCCTCGGTCGAGCTGCGCTGGCGGGTGACCGAGTCCTTCGGCGTGGTGGTTTTCGTGGACGGGGGCAACGCCTTCCGGGGCGCCGTCCCGAGGCTGGGCGAGGGCTGGCGCTGGGGAACAGGCGCCGGCGTGCGTTACTTCACTCCCATCGGTCCCATCCGCCTGGACGTGGCCACGCCTCTGAACGCCGACGAGGAGAGCGCCCGCGTCCGGTTCTATGTCAGCATAGGGCAGGCCTTCTGATGGGTACGGCCGACAACGATGGGGAAAAGGCCTTCCGGCCCGGGCGACGCTTGCGGCGGCGCGTCTGGCGGCTGGTGCTGGCGGCGTTCGCGGTCCTGTCGTTGGCCTTGGCGGCGCTGTTCGCCTGCGCCTGGGGGCTGTCCCGGACGCAATGGGGGAGGGACCGCCTGGCGGCAGTCGGCGCCCGCTGGTTGAGCCGGGCCTCCGGCTGGGACGTGCGCCTGGAAGGTCTGCGGGGGGGGCTGCCGTGGTCGCCGAGCCTGGATTCCCTGTCGCTGGCGGATGGATCCGGGACCTGGCTCGAAGGGGAAGGCCTCGCGGTCCGCCTGCGGCCGATGCCCCTGGTGCGGGGCCGCATCCGCATCGATGCGCTGTCCTGTCGGCGGCTGGTCCTGCACCGCCTTCCGAGGGCAGGTGCTTCCTCCGAACCACGGTCCCGGGGCGTTCGGGGCCTCCCCGATCTTGCCATCGGTTTCCTCGACGTGTCGGAGCTGGTTGTCGGTCCCGGCGTTCTGGACCTGCCCAGCCGCCTGTGCCTCGAAGGCCGTGTGGAACGGCCTTCGGGGACCGGTCGGCTGACGGGCCTGGTGCACATCCGCCTCCTGGACCTGCGGGGCAGGGGCGCCCTGACCGGGGCCGTCGCGCCGGAGGCGGACTCCTGGCGGCTGGAAGCGACCGCGGACTGGTCCGAGGAAGACCCCTTCCTGAGCCGGCTGGCGGGGCTGCCGCACCTGGTTCCCCTGGCCATGGCGGCTGCCGCATCGGGCCGACCCGAGGCACTGGCGGTCGAGGCGAGAGTGGAACATGCCGGGATCCGGGTGGCCCGCCTGGACGGAACGCTGCGGGTGGCTGACGAAGAGCTGCGCCTGCGCGTGGGCGGCAGCCTCGAGTGCCCGGCCCGGGTGTTCCCCGCCGCGGTCGGCCGGGAGGTCCCTGCGCCGCTGGCCTGGGAATTGGAGGCGGCGCTCGCCGAGCGCACGGTTCGGGTGGCCAACGCCGCGGTCTGGACGGCCACGGACCGCCTGGACGGCACGGGCAGCTTCGACACCGCGGCGGGGACGGCAGAGTGCGTTCTGAACCTGCGGCTGGCGGACCTGGCGGCCTGGCCCCTGCCGCCGGCGCTGCTCGTGCGCGGCCCCCTGGACCTGCGGCTCGAAGGCGGCCGGCTGCAGGATGGGGATGTCCGCCTGGAACTGACCGCAGCATCCGGGGAACTCGCCTGGGAAACCTGGCTGGCACGGGGGCTCGACCTGCGCGCGGCGTGGCGCCTGCCGCGCCTCAACGGGCTGCGTTGGGACCGCCTCCCGACGAGTACCTTCACCCTTGACGGCAAGGTGCAAGGCCTGGACGGTCCCCGGGAGGCGGTCCCCATGCTTCCCCAACGCCTGACGTGGCGCCTGAGCGGACGGACGGATGCGGACGCCTGCCGCGTCGAATCCCTGCAGTTCGCCCTGCCATGGCTGGGGGCCAACGGGACCCTCGACTGGTTTCCCGCCCGGAAGGTGGCCTCGACGAGCCTGCGCTGGCAGTGCGAGGACGTGTCCGCCATTCCCGGGGTGGAGCCACACGGTCTCGGGGGGGCGGTGGCGGCGCGGACTACGGCCCGCCTGTCCATTGCCTCGCGGCGGATCTCCCTGGCCGGCGAGTGCGACTGGTTCGAGCCGCGCTTCGGGGCGCTCCCGGCCCGGGCATGGCCCGATGTCCATGCGTCGTTCGAGGGAAGGTGGTCCCCGGCGGATGCGGCGACGATCGAGAAGCTGGAAGTACGTGCCGGGGAGGTCCGCCTTGCACTGTCCGGCGAGGCAGACCCGGCCGCCCGAAGCGCCCGTGTGGACGCCGAGGCCGCCTGCACGGACCTGCGAACCCTCGGGGTCCTCTGGACCGGGGCCCCCGCGGGTCGCATCGAAGCCCGGGGCGGCGTACGGGTCGCAGCCGACACCCTGACGGTAGACATGGACTGGCAGGCCAGGGACATTGCCTTCGGCGGCCGCTGCCTCCCACAGGCCGCCGGGGTCTGGCGCCTGGAGTGCCCGGAGCCCTTTGCGGGCCGGCACCCCCGGCTCTCGGTGCGGGCGCGCGGGAATGTCGCCGGCATGTCCTGGTTCCCGGCAGGCGAGAGCGCGGACTATCGGTTCGAGGCGAGCTGGGCGACGCCGGACGCCATCGAGGTGCGTCGGCTGGAGATCGCTGCCGCCGGGGCGACCGTCACGGCCGCGGGCGGCATCGCCCCCCGCACTGGACAGATCGACGCCGCGGGACACCTTGCCATGGAAAATCTGGGCAGCCTCGGCACCATGTTGGGCGTCCGCCTCGCCGGGGCCCTCGAAGTCGACGTGTCGGCACGCGGGCCGCTGGCCACCCCGAGGGTGGAGGCCGACATGCGTGCGGACAGGCTGGTGCTGGCCGGGGAAGACCTGCACGACCTCCGCATCGCCGCCCGCGGGACCGGAGGAGAGTTCTGGCGGGGGACCGTTGACGCGAGGGCCACAAGCCGCGACGTGCCGCTCTCTCTACGGACCGGCTGGCAATGGGAGGCGCCGCGCCTCCGGCTGCACGCCATCCGGCTGGAGGGGCCGGAACTGCGGCTCGGCGGCGACCTCGATTGCCTGTTGCCCAGCCTGCTCGTGACGGGCAGCCTGCGCGGGACCGGCAACCCGGAGATCTTCCGGCCATGGATCGGACGGGAGGTCGCGGCAGAGACCGATATCGCCCTGCGGCTGGACACGGCCGACGGCCGGCAGAACGCCGGTCTCGAACTGCAACTGGCCTGCGTCGCCACCCCCTGGTTCGATGCCGGCGCGGCCACGCTCGCCATGCGTTCCGAGGACCTCCGCGGCACTCCCCGGGGAAGTCTCCAAATCGCCGTAACCAGCGTGCGACGCGGTGGCCTGGCCGTCCGCGAGGCCCGGGTCGCCCTGAACGGCACACCCCGCGACCTGAGGTTCGACCTGGACGCGGCGGGAGAATGGGACGCGGAAACGCTGGCCCTGACCGCATCCGGTCAGGTTGCCTGGCCGGAGTCTCTGACCGTCCACCGCTTCGCCTGCAGCCACCCCCGCACGCCGGTGGCACTTCTCGCCCCGCTGCGTCTTTCGCGGCGCGGCGAGGAGCATGTGTTGGCGCCATGCACCCTATCCCTGGGCAACGGCCGCCTGGCGGCGCACGGTCACCTCGGCCCGGAAGGCCTCCAAGGCGAGATGCTGTTGACCGACGTGGCCGCAGTCGACGTGGCGCCCGCGGCCTGGGGCTTCGCGGGGGGCACGCTGAGCGGGAGACTGGCCCTGGCGGGGACATTGGCTGCCCCCCGCGCCGACCTGACCCTGGACCTCGACGATCTGCGCATCCGGGAAGCCTCCGGAACGGCGCTCTTTACGGGCGCCGCGGCCATCGAAGTCGGCTATGCCGAGGAACGGTTTGCCGGGCATCTGGCCGTCCGCGGCTCCCGCGGCGAGACGGTGGAGGGCCGCCTGCGGCTACCGGGAAAACTCTCCCTGCACCCGCCGCGCCATCTGCTGATGCCCGACGCGGCGTGGTCCGGCGAGCTGGAGGCAGACATCGACCTGGGGCAGGTCCTGCGGCCCCTGCTGCCGGATGGCAGCGTCTTCCAAGGCCGGCTCCGGGGGCGCCTCAGTCTCGGCGGCACGGCCAACCAGCCGGCCCTGGCAGGGCATGTCGACGTCATGGATGCCCTCTACGAGAACTACCTGACCGGCACCGCCATCGAGGGTTTGCAGTTCCGTCTGCAGGGACACGGTGAGGAACTGCAACTGACCGGGCTGCAGGCAACCGACGGACGCTCGGGCCTGCTGGATGGGAGCGGCCGGCTGCGCCTGGGCAGCGGCGACCGCGATGCCGTCGACTTTGCCCTGCGCCTCCGCGAGTTCGTCGTGCACGAACACCCGCGCCTGACGGTTGCCGCGGACGGCTGGCTGCGGCTGTCGGGAAGACCTTCGGACCTGACCCTGAGCGGGGCCCTGGACCTGACCCCGGGAGAGGTCCGGATCGCCGACTGGCAGAACGGGATCGTCAATCTGGACGTCGTCGAGACTCGCGGCGGCGTCCAGATCGCCCCTCCGACGCCCGTTTCCGAGCCGAAAAGCCGCACGGGCGCCCTGGTGCCCGCCGGACTGAACCTCGACCTCACGGTCCAGGTTCCGGCGCGCGTCTTCGTCCGCGGACGAGGGCTGGATACGGAGTGGCGCGGAGAGGTGCGGGTTGCCGGGCCGGTCGAGGAAGCCTCCCTCGCCGGGAACCTGACCATCCTGCGCGGGACTTTCACGCTGGGGCCTCGCCGATTGCGTATCATCGAGGGGACCCTGGCCTTCGACGGCGCCCGGCCCATCCGGCCGACCCTGTTCGTGGTGGCCGAGGAACGGACCGGCGAGCTGCTGGTGCGAGTGGTGCTTTCCGGCCCCATCGATGCTCCCGCTCTCCGGTTTGAGTCCCAGCCCCCCATGCCGACCGACGAGATCCTGGCCCGGCTGCTGTTCCGGCGCGGCACCGGGCAGATCTCTGCCCTGCAAGCCGTTGCCTTGGCCTCCGTGGTCGAGGAATTCACCACGGGCGGCGGTACCTTCGACATCAACCAGAGGCTCAGGCGTCTGACCGGGCTCGACCAGATCGGCATCGTCGCCGGGGACGACGGCGGCGCCGGCACCCTGGAAGTCGGCAAGTACCTCACCGACCGGGTGTACCTGCAAGTGAACCGGGGCCTCGGCGCCGCCGCCGACAGCCGTGTCACCGTCGAGGTCGAGATCACCCCCAGGTTCAGCATCGAAACCAGCGCCGACAGCGCGGGGGGCGGATTGGGCTTCCATTGGAAACACGACTACTGACGAAATCCCCGGCACGGGCGCCGGATCGTCGCGGCCGCACCATCCGGTGGACCCGGGAGGCGCCCACGGCGAACGGAATCCCTTCCTCAGGGAATACCCGCGCCGCTACGGCTACGGCCGGGCGCTGGGGGGCGGCTACGGCTGCATCCGCGCCTGCATGGACCACCTCGAGAAACGGGACCGGCTGAGCAACCGCTTCCGGACCCCGTTCCGGGAGCGGGAGCCCTGGGCGGACCTCGACCACAGCCGCCCTTCTCCCCACGGCCGGGAGATCCGGGAAGCCTATGGGAAGGCCGGCCGTGTCGAAGACGCCGAGACCTACATCACCTACAACAAACGGGACAATTACGGCACGGAACCCAAGGCGGCCCCGGGGGCTTCTTGGGTCGACTGACGCCGTCCCGGTCTATGGCCTGCTGATCACCAGGATGCCCCAGGGCGTCAGGGCGGGGATCTGGACTTCGGTGTGGGCGCCGTCCGACTTCGGTCGCAGCACCTGTGCGCGGGAGAGTTCCGCGTAGGCTGCCGCGTGTTCCGGGGTGAAGGGCGCCTCGGCGCCCGCGGCGCGGCGGCGTTGCTGAGCCGCCTCTTCGGCGGCCTGGTGTCGGGCCGCAGCGTAGGGGGTGGGGGTGTGCAGGACCAGGCCCGGGGTCCGGTCTCCGAAGAAGGCTTCGGGACGGAGGCGGAGGGTGAAGGGGAGGGGGCCCTGACGCCAGTCCACGAGGTGGACGACCGCGGGAGCGCTGTCATCCCCCGGCTTCGCTCTCACGAAGGCGTAGAGTCCTTCTGTCTCCGGCAGGGTGACGGGGAGGTCCCGTCCCCAGCGTGTTTCCAAGAGCCCGGGTCCGATGGCCGCGGCGTCCTCGTAGCCCTCGA
>JAFGRS010000544.1 GCA_016935045.1 Lentisphaeria bacterium
GGTGCGTACGGTGCGGCTTCCCGATGCCAACCCGGTCCCGTACACCTACGATGCCAACGGGAATATGCTCGGGGATGGACGCCGCACGCTGACCTGGAACAACGAAAGCCGAGACCTGCCGTACCCGGCGGGGCGAGACAGGCGATGCGAGCCCTGCGAGTGTCGAAGCGACCGAACGGGAGCGGCAACACCCCGTCTGGTCGCCATCGAGAGTACGGCGGTTGTCCCGGCCGCCGATCGCCGCCGCATCGAGTTCGCCTACGACGGACAGGGCCGCCGCCGCTGGCGCAAGACGTACGCCTGGGACGAACAGGCACAGGACTGGGCTCTCGCGGAGACCGCCACGTTCGTCTACGATGGCTGGAACCTGATCCGGGAGACGACCACCGACCACACCCAGGCCCCGGCGGTGACGTCGGTGTGCGGCTACGTCTGGGGCCTGGACCTCTCGCAGACCCTCCAGGGGGCCGGCGGCGTCGGCGGGCTGCTCTCGTGCTCTTCGGCCTCCTCGTCGGTTACCGTTAAATCCAACCGCCCGCTACGGGAAGTTTGCATATAAAGCGGGTTTGACCCACCTTATATGATCATAACAAACTGCTTAACAAAAGGTTCCGCAGGTACGTCCCCACTCAAGCAGCAAAGGGACGCAGGGGCCGAGGGCCGGCAGCCACGTGCCTACTCGCCGAGCAGGGCCTTCCGCACGACTCCCTTCCAGATGGCGTAGCCCTCGGGGTTGAGGTGCAGGTTGTCTTTGAGGAAGATGTGGGGGAGGGGTTTGCCGTCTTCACCGAGCATGGCCGTGGCGACGTCGATCACGGTGACCCGGTCGTCTCCGGCCGCGAACGTTGCGAGCAGCGCGTTGCCGGCCTGTTGCTGAGGCCAGCGCTTGGCGCGGGAGGGACTGGGTTTGATGGTGATGAAGTGGAAGCGCGTATCGGGTCGCAGGGCCCAGACGGCCTCGCAGAACCCCTTGCAGCGCTCGAAGAACGCCTCGGGGGTACAGCGGTCGGAGTTCAGATCGTTGTCGCCTTCGTACACCAGGATCGTCCGCGCCTCGTAGCGCAGGAAGAAATCCTGGAACAGCAGTACGTCGGCCATGGTGGAACCCCCAAACCCGCGCGGAATCACATGCAGGGGAGCCAGGTCCTCCCGGATGCTGCGCCACATGCGCATGCTCGAACTGCCCACACACAGCACCGCATCGCGCCGCGGGACCTCCTCCGCATCCGCCTCCAGCCACTTGCGGAAATCGCCGATGTACCGACTCGCCTCCTGCTTCTCGGTGAAGGCAAACTCGGCGCCGGCCAGACCGAGGCAAACCACTCCCGTCAAGACCAGCCACAGCCAACGCGTCCACACCCGTACCGACATCATGCCTCAGACTCCTTGGTTCCAATCCTCGTGCCGCCCTCGTGCCGCGGTCAGGGAGCATCCATCCGCCCTGCCGGGGGCCGCCCAGTCCCCGGGCGGCAGGCCGGGAACGGCTCCGCGGGAGCGTCGCCCTCCAGCAGGCCGCACGGTCCCATTCACGGCCGCACGGGTTCCGGCACTGCCGATTCGCCATCCATGTGTTCCGGCAGCCGCCAGACGCGGTCCCCGGTCGAGTTCGCGAAGTAGAGCAGCGAAGGGCTCAGGGCCGTGGGGTCTCCATCGGCCCAGAACACATAGAAGGGATCGCGTGCCTGCAGGGGGCGCCGGGCGTAGTTGTGGTTGCGCGGGCTGTTCTGGGTGACCTGGGCCAGCTGCCGCCACGTCTCGCCCTGGTCCCGGCTCTCCCAGTACACCATCTCGCCACCTCCATGGTACGGTTGGGGACCCGGCTCCGTGGGCGCGATCACCAGCCAGCGGTCCGCTTCGATGTAGAGGCTTCCCATGTCGTAGTTGTGGTCGGAGACGGCGATGGAACTGGTCCGCCATGCCGTGCCGGTCCAGCGGCAGATGCACCACTCCCTGGGATCGTTGGGCGGTCCGGGTTGGTGCCCGCGGCTGGTGACGTAGAGGTAGACCGGACGGCCCCGGGCGTCGAACCCCATGTCCTTGAGGTAGACGTTGCGGTGTTGGGAGGCATAGTCCATGACCCGGGCCGGATTGTCTACTTCCGCGAGCGGCACGGGCACGACCCGGCCGTCGACGGTCGTCCAGGTCTGTCCCATGTCCCTGGTTTGCAGATAGTAGATGTCCGTTCGGCGGTCCGGGTCGCCATCCGGGTGGCGGTTGAAGAAGGTCCCCACCAGATCGCCGTGCACCGCGCTGGTCTGGTAGTGTCCGCCCCGCGCGTCGCCCGGCTCCCGGATCCCCGCCAGCTTCCGGTCCTCGCTCCAGGCGCGCCCATCCAGGCTGCTGTGGTAGTAGAGTTCCCGTACCCCGGTGTATTTCGTGAAGAGAAGCAGGAAGCCCCTGCCGGGGAACCACTTCGGCTGAGGATAGGTCATTTCGCCTTCCCAGGTGCGCTCGAAGGCGTCCGTGCTGTAGGGCGCCGTGCTGCGGTAGACAAAGCCGGGGCGAACCCGCCCGCGGCCGCTGACGAAGACCCACACGTGGCCCGTACCGTCCACGGCAATGCTCGGGTTGTCGTGGGGATCGTCCACGCCCCCCTTGTCGTGCACGATGGTCGGCCGGGTGACGCGTCCGCTGGCATGGTCGAAGGTCCCCGCCATGCAGAGCAGGTAACGCTTCCCCGCCGCCGGCGTGCCCCCGTACACGAAGAAGGTCTTGCCGGCCTCGGCACAGTGCACGGCCAGCGGAACATGCTTGGCGGTATACGTCCCCAACCCGCCGGAGTACTTGTCGCCATGGGGGAAGACAGGCGTCCTTGACATCGATGCATAGGGGGCAGCTCCCTGTCCCGGGCCATAGTACTGCCCCAGCGTGAACCAGATCCCGCGGTAGCCGTCCGCCTTGTCTCGCGATACCGTCATGCTCACGTCCTCCTGGGCCGTCCCGAAGGAAGTCCACAGCAAGCAGCCTGCCCACAGGGCACGTGCTCCCCGCACGCAGAATCTGCTGTGCCGGGTCCCGGCGTCCACCATCGTTGTCCCTCGTGCCACCGGCAACACCGCCGCAACCGTGCGTGCAGCCGGCAAAGACAACATAGCCTGCTGCCAAGCCCGTGGCACACCGCCACGACCGAAAACGCAGCATCTGGAAAGGCATGGAAACGGCGAAGCCGGAATCCCGCTTCCCGGGCCTTCCGGTTCACCGGGGGCATGCGGCGTGAACCGCCTGCAGGGGGCGGTCCTCCGCCGGGAACTGACCTCCGATTGCCGCCGAGAAGCGCGATCTCCAGGCCCGGGTGTTTTCCGGCCGGGCGGAGGCCGGGCCTGTCCGGAAAACGGGGGGCGGCGGTGTCGTGCCCCGGGGGTGTTTTCCGGCCGGGCGGAGGCTGGGCCTGTCCGGAAAACGGGGGGTGGGCCTCCGGTTTCCGGCGCGGAGGGAGCGAAGTCGAGGTCCGTGGGTGCTGTACTCTCATCCAGGGCGCGGCGCAGGTCGACGCGTTCCCGTTCTCCGGGCTGTCGGCCGGCTGAGTCCCCGGGGCAAACGGGCCTCGTGTCCGGCGGTCGTCCGGAGGCTCCGCCCTGGAGTGGTAATGCCT
Source organism: Lentisphaeria bacterium (assembly GCA_016935045.1). Classification (GTDB taxonomy): domain Bacteria; phylum Verrucomicrobiota; class Lentisphaeria; order Oligosphaerales; family JAFGRS01; genus JAFGRS01. Next base: position 3,593 of record JAFGRS010000544.1, read on the forward strand.
CAGTCAAACCCGCGAGTGCCCGCGCGGCCGCGGGCGTTCCATGCCCCCTGGAGCGCGAGCGTACCGCGAGCTTCCCTGCGTTGACTGAGGCCTTACCTGGAGTGTACGGGCCGTGCTGTCATTCCCGGGCAACCTGCGTTATCTTGCGCGGAACCGCAGCGGCGGAGTGCGGGGAGGCGGCGCGGCGATCGTCTCCCTCCGGGGTGGCGCGGGCCGCGGCGGCCGATGCAGCGAGGAGTGCAGGCCCATGGCCACAGCATGTGTACGACGTGAGTTTCTGGGAGCTTTGGGGGCAGCGGCATGCGGCATGCTGGGGGCGCCGGTGGCACAGGGCGCCGCGGCTCCGCGGCGGCCGCCGAACATCGTCCTGATTCTGGCGGATGACCTGGGCTGGGCCGACACCGGCTTCACCGGCAGTCCTCTCTATCGCACGCCGAACGTGGAGCGCCTCGCCAAGCGCGGGGTCTACCTGCCCAATGCCTACTCCGCCAGTCCTCTGTGTTCGCCGACCCGCGCCTCGATCATGACGGGGCAGAACCCGGCGCGAACCGGTTTCACCACCCCGGCCGGTCACGTGGGACCGGAAATCCTCGAACCCGCCCTCCAGAATCGCGCTCCCGCAACCAGGCGGCAGCTGGAATGCACCAGTGTGACGCGTCTGAGCACCGAGTACTACACCCTGGCCGAGGCCCTCAAGGATTCGGGTTACGCCACGGGTCATTTCGGCAAGTGGCACCTGGGCAGGGAACCCTATTCCCCGCTGCAGCACGGCTTTGACGTGGACATTCCCCACTGGCCGGGTCCGGGTCCGGCGGGGAGCTTCGTGGCGCCCTGGAAGTTTCCGGATTTCAAGGAGCGGGTACCGGGGGAGCACATCGAAGACCGCATGGGGGACGAAGCGGTCGCCTTCATGGAAGCGCACCGCGGGCAACCCTTCTACCTGAACTACTGGCAGTTCTCCGTGCACGCCCCCTTCGACGCCAAGAAGGAACTCGTGGATGCCTACCGGGGTCGCATCGTGCCCGACGCCGAGCAGCGCAGTCCCACCTATGCGGCCATGGTCCACTCCCTCGACGACAACGTGGGCAAGGTGCTGAATGCCCTCGATCGCCTCGGGATCGCCGACGACACCGTCGTGATCTTCTACTCCGACAACGGCGGCAACATGTACGACGAGATCGACGGCACCACCCCCACCAGCAACGCGCCGCTGCGGGGCGGCAAGGCCACCCTCTACGAAGGCGGCATCCGCATTCCGGCCCTGGTCGTCTGGCCCGGGGTGGTCGAGGGAGGCACGCGCAACGAAGCCCTGGTCCAGAGCGAAGACCTGTACCCCACCATCCTCGCCATGACCGGCGCCCGGGGCAGGGCCGGCCAGCCCTGCGACGGCAGGAGCATGGTTCCCGCGCTGCAAGGAGAAAGAGCCCTCCGGGACACCGTCTTCTGCTTCTTTCCCCACTCCCCTCACATTCCCGATTGGCAGCCCGCCGCGGTCTGTGCCCGGCGAGGCGACTGGAAGCTGATCCGGATCTTCCA
>JAFGRS010000545.1 GCA_016935045.1 Lentisphaeria bacterium
CGGGGGTGAGACCCGGCAGGAAGTCAGAGCACCCATAGTAGCGGTGAAGCGGGGTAATGCCCGTGGAGCGAAGGGGTGCAGGAAGGTGGATGCGTGATGGCAGGCGGCAGGGAACAGTACCGGCCCGAGTCTCCTGGAGGAGTAGACCGGCCGGAGAGGCAACGACTGCGGTCTCTTGCGGAACCCTGTGTGTGGACGGATCGCATGTTGACGGCTCTCGAACAGGGAGCGAAAGGAGGTCCAGGGCGCGCTGCGCAACGTGCTGGAACCGATCTTCGAGCGCGACTTCGCCGAGCACAGCTACGGCGTCCGTCCCGGTCGCGGCTGCAAGGACGCGCTGCGTCGCGTCCATCAGCTGCTGACCGCCCGATAGGTCTGGGTTCTTGATGCCGACCTGAAGTCCTATTCGTCATTCTGTGTCGGACACGGGAGCAAGCCGAACGGGCGCTGACCGCCGTGCAGCAGTGGACCGCCGAGGCGGGCCTGACGCTGCATCCGGACAAAACGCGCCTGACGGACGCCGGGCAACCAGGCGGCTTCGATTTCCTCGGCTACCACTTCGAGCGCGGGGGCCACCATTGGCCATCGCAGAAAGCTCGCAGACAGCTGCGGGAGAAGCTTCGCCCGTTGACCAGGCGCAGCAACGGTGAACCACCAACTGGAGAGCCGTATGTGGGAGACCCGCACGTACGGTTCGGAGGGAGGGGCGGGGCAAACCAATGCCCTGTCCCTACCCCTACAGTCATTGCTCGACGGTTGGCGTGCGAACGGCATGAGAAGGGGCCGCCCCGTCGGACTCGTCGAACCCGTTGGACAGGCCCTCAGTCCGCCGAGACGCCGGGATCGTCGGGGTAAGCCGAACCGATGCGGCACAGCTGGTGGAGGCAGGTGGCAAAGAAATCGAAGTAGGTGCGCAGGGAGTCCGACGTGCCGACGGCCGAGGGCACCTCCATATACAACTCGTCGACCCCCTCGGGGAAGTCCTCCCCGAAGGCCCCGTCGTCATCCTTGACCGCGAGCAGCACGGACCCCAGTTCCAGCATCCCCTGCCGGATGGCGTCGTTGGCAAGGAACGCAAGCACCTTTTCCTCGCCGTTTCCCCGCACCAGAAACCCCCGGTCGAAGGCCTCGTCTCCGGTGCGGATGTCGCTGAGACCGAAGAGCTTCGCCGCCCGGCTGATCAGGTTCTCCGGCGAAATGTGGAAGCGGAAACCGTCCCGGTTCACGTAGGGCGCGCGCATCCGGGTGCTGACCACGACCGAGTCGCCGTACTCCATCTCGTCGGTGTCCAGAGTGATCGTCCAGTTGCCGACCTTGGCGGTGACCCGCTTGCCGTTCCAGCGACCGTCCACCTCGGACTCGTCGCCTACACCGGTCGCGATGTGCTGCCATACCTCCCGCCGCTCCGCCCCCAACACGTCTGCCAGATAATCCATCGGTCGCTCCTCGACAATGCCCTCAGCCTCCCGTCCCGCATGCTCTCCCTGGACAGTACTATACCGCCGGAAGCGGTCCAGAGAACATGTCATCTATAGAAAATCATGTACAATTCGACCGTTGGCATGGACACGGGTTGCATGGGGAGGTGCGGTCGAGGATAGTGGTTTTATGGTATGGACGGTGCACCGGGCCGGGGTTTGGCGCGGGTTGCGTTGTACCGAGTGATGGCGGCGGACAGGATCGGGCATGAAGCGTGCGGCCATTGGGACAGCCTTTCTCGCCGTAGCGGCCACGGGGTCGCCGGCGCCGATCGGGGTCTGGTCGTTCGAGGCCCCGGACGCAGGGGAAGTGATCTGCCACGGGGGGACATCGGTGGGCGAGGGTGTAGGGGACCGGTGCCTGGTTTTCGACGGGAGTGCATGCCTGGAGACACGGTTCATCGACCGCGCGCTGTCCGCGGTAGAGCTGGCCGCGTTGCACACTCCGGTCGCGGCAACCCACATCCTCCCGTCCCTGCCGCCGGCCCTGGAGAACACGCCCGAGCCGGCCCGGCCGTTCCCCCTGTGGACGGAGGCGGGCGCCGTTCCCAAGGCGGCGGAAGCAAGGGTTCTGGAGGGGGTCCGCTTTCATGTGGTCAAACCCTATGCGTTCGCGGTTGACGGCTACCGTTTCCTGCACGGTGTGGCTCTGGGCTGGCACGGGGACCGACTCTACGCCTCCTTCGGCCACAACCGGGGGGGCGAGAACACCGACACCGAGGAAGCCCGGGGGAGGTTCAGCGACGACGGCGGCCGCACCTGGAGCGAGACCTTCACCATCGACGCCGGCGAGCCGGGTCTTGGCGTGAGTCACGGGGTCTTCCTCTCCCACGGGGGGCTGCTTTGGGCCTTCCACGGCGCCTACCGGGGCATCATGCAGGAGGTCCATACCAGGGCCTACACTCTGAACCGGGCCGACGGCACGTGGCAACCGCGGGGCACGGTTATCGAGGGCGGTTTCTGGCCGCTGCAGGAACCGCAAAGGATGGTGGACGGCAACTGGATCATGGCGGGCATTCGGGTCGGGGACGGCCACCCGGCTGCCGTGGCCATCAGCCATGGCGAGGACCTGCTGCGCTGGGACCTGGTGGTGATTCCCAAGGCCCCGGGCGCGATGTGGGGCGAATCCTCGGTCATCCTGACGTGTCGGCGAGGGCCGCGAGCTGTGGAACAACAACGGTGCCGAGCTGGCGATCATCCCGGTTGACTCTCTCGGCGCCCCGTGACGGCGTGCGGCGGGCGCCGCCATGCCGGCACGACTTCGGCGATGCCCCGGGCCCCGGGGCCGTCGGGTATCGCCACATGGGGAGATGCGCGTGTCGAAAGGTCAGGCCACGATCCGGAGTCTGGTGTTGGCGCTGGCAGTCCCGTGCCTTGCGTCAGGAGTGCTGTCGGCCCAGGACGAGAAGGAATTCCTCGCCATGAACCCTCCCAAGGCCACCTTCGAGCCGGGACCGGAATACGGACCCGAGGCCCGCAAGTACCAGGGCATCCCCGGCATCGAACGCGCGCCGGGAGGACGGCTCTGGGCCGTGTGGTACGCGGGCAAAGTGCACGAAGACCGCTACAACTATGTCTGTTGCGCCACCAGCGCCGACGACGGCCGGACCTGGTCCGATCTGAAGTTCGTCATCGACCCCGACGGCGACGGCCCCCTGCGGACCTCGGACCCATGCCTGTGGCTGAGCCCGGAGGGACGCCTGTGGCTGTTCTGGTGGATGAACGGCGACGGCGCCAACCAGCTCAATGCGATGACCGCCGACAATCCGGACGACGAGAACCCGACCTGGTCGGAACCCCGCCGGATCTGCCCCGGGGTCATGATGTGCAAACCCATCGTGGCGGCGGACGGGACCTGGCTGCTGCCCACCGCCGTCTGGCGCGGGGAGGGAAGCTGTCGAGTCGTCGCTTCACAGGATCAGGGCCGGACGTGGGAGCTGCGGGGAACGGCCACCATCCCCGATCCCAAGGACCGCAACTGCGATGAACCGATGCTGGTGCAACGCCGCGACGGCAGCCTCTGGATGTTGGTGCGTACCGCCTACGGCATCGGCGAAACGACGTCCCGCAACATGGGCCGGACCTGGACCCCCGTGACCCCCTCGGCCATCCCGCACCCGGCCGCGCGCTTCTTCCTCCGCCGCCTCCGATCCGGCAACCTCCTGCTGGTCAAACACGGGACCATGGAGGGCAAAACCGGCCGTACCCACCTCACGGCCTTTCTCTCGGTCGACGATGGGACAACCTGGAAAGGAGAACTGCTGCTCGACGAGCGGGCTACGGTCTCCTATCCCGACGGGACACAGTCTCCCGACGGCGTGGTGCGCCTCATCTACGACTGGAATCGTGCCGACGACAAGCACATTCTGATGGCTGCCTTCACGGAGGCCGACGTCCTGGCCGGCCGCGACGTCAGCGGCAGGCTGCGTCTGCGGGTCCTCGTCAACCGTGCCACCGGCATCAACCCCAAGCCCTGGCTCAAGGACGGACGCTTCCTGAAGCTGAACGCCAACCGCGACGGCGCAGCCCTGCTGCCGGGCCCCCCGGCGGGGATCGCGCCGGCAAAGGGCGAGATGCATCCCGTCCAGATCGGGGCCCCCATCTTCGCCGACCGCACCTATGTATTCCATGACCCGTTCCCGGCTGCCCTCCGCGACCGCCAGTTCCTCTTCGGCAGCATCGACGGCATCGAGGCCGTGTGTACCCGGCCCGGCGCCGTCTACGTCCTGACACCAGCCGCCGGCCGCAATCGGGACAGCCTCGAACAGACCCTCGAAGCCCGGGGATTCGTCAAGGCGGCCGTGCCCGAGTTCGTGCTCTTTCTCATGCCCAACGGCGCGGCGATCGGCGGCAACGTCTGCGCCGTCTACCAGCGCCTCGTCGACGCCGGGGAACACCTCACCTTCGGCAAATGGGGCGTGCTGCTGGCCGACCCGGCCGAAACGCCGGGCCGGGCCGGACCGTGACCTTCGCTGCTCCTGAACCGCGAGCTTCCCCGGCCTGGAGCGCGAGCGTACCGCGAGCTTCCGGATCTTGACGTAGGCCTTTTCTTGTCCCGGTGAAGCGTCGATCGGAGGGCGGGGAGGGGGCGCGGCCGCGCCCCCTCGCCCCAAATCGGCGCTCCACTGCCGCGATGGCAGTGGCGGCGGAAACCGCTTCGTCGGATCTTGGAACAGCTTCGGCCAGACTCTCCAACCTCTTGCATTTTCAGGTGTTGCGCGGTATCTTGCAGAGTGCAGGCGAGAGCGGATGCGCGGGTGTCCTCCATGGTCTGGATGCCCGGGGTGTCCGTCTCGTTGCCGGGGTTGGGTCTGTGGGTCGTCCGAGGGTTCAGCATGGGAGTACGACGATGAAGAAGGTGCGCGAGATCATGACCGCCGATGTGTTGACCGTCAACGGCAACGCCAGCGTCGCCGAGGCGGTCGCGCTGATGAACAGCCGCCGCGTGCGTGCTCTGGTCGTGGAGGCCCGGGGCGAGGACGATGCGTACGGCATCGTCACGGAGACGGACGTCGTCTACAAAGTCTGCGCCTACGACAAGGACCCTGCCACGGTCAAGGTCCACGAGATCATGACCAAGCCCTGCGTGGTGGTGAACCCTGACTTGGGAGTCAAATACTGCGCTCGCCTCTTCGCCAACGTCGGCATCCGGCGCGCGCCGGTCATCCAGCAGAAGCTCCTCGGCATCGTGACGGTGACGGACATCCTGCGCAAGGGAATGTGACGCCCCGAGGGAACCCCTCAGGACGGCAGGGACTCGGAGAACGGCTCGCCGCGGGCCCCTGTCAACCGGGAGCGGTTCGGTTCCCGGCATGCTGCTCGGGCAGCCAGGCCGCCAGTTCCCGGGTGACGGGAAGGAAACGCGGGTCGGTGGCCAGGTTGTGCCGTTCGTCGGGATCGTGTCGGGCGTCGTAGAGTTCCTCGCCGCCGTTCCGATAGCGGATGTAGGTCCACTTCTCCGTTCTGACGGCGTGGTTTCCCGCCAGCCAGGTCGAAAGCACCGGTTCCCGGCGTGGCGCATCGGGGTGGCGCAACTGCGGCAGGAGGCTGACTCCATCGAGCCCGGCCCGGGGCGAGAGTCCGCACAACTCGACCAGCGTCGGGTACAGGTCGACGGGACCGGCCGGCTGCCGGCAGACGCTGCCGGGCCGCCCCCCGGGGGTAGCGACGATCATGGGTGTGCGGGTGGACTCGTGCCAGAGCGTTCGCTTGGCCAGGTGCCGCTTCTCCCCCAGGTGCCAACCGTTGTCCCCGAAGACAATGACGATCGTGTTGTCCCGCTGCGGTCCCGCATCGAGACCATCGAGGATGACTCCCAGGCAGGCATCGACAAAGGTAACGCCGGCGAGGTAGGCCTGTACCAGACTGGCCCATTTGCCGGACTCTTCGAGGGCGGCGATACCGGGGTCCGCCGCAATGTGCGTCGCCAGCGCCACACCCTCCGCCGGCAGGCCGTCAAGATCCTCCGCCGAACTCTCCGGCAGCACCAGGCCGTCCAGGGGATGGAGATCGAAGTACTTCCGGGGCGCATAGATCGGGACGTGAGGCATGGAGATGCCGACGGCGGCAAAGAAGGGCCGCGGACCGGGGCGCGAGAGGAAATCCGCGACCTGCAGGGCGCGCCGGTAGTCGGGCATGTCCTCATCCTCCGCCTCCACCGCCCCCCAGTCCCAGACCGGCTGGGTCCAGTTCAGCAGCCGTGGCGGACGCCGGAACGGCGGCCGAACAGACCCGGACGGACGCGCTGCCGGCCACGGCGTCGTGAAGGGCTCCCCCTTGGCCGCACCGCCATGAAACACTTTCCCCGCACCGAGAGTGGCGTAACCATTGGCCGCAAAATGCTCCGGCAGAGAATCCCCAACCTGCACGCCGTCGAGTTCGTCATAGTGGGGACGGAGGTCATAGCTGCCCAGGGACGAAGGAAGCTTCCCCGATAGGAACGAATTGCGGGAGGCGGTGCACACGGGAGCCTGGACGTGGGCGTTGAGAAACGTCACCCCGCGTCGTGCCAGGCGCTCGTGGTGCGGTGTCTGCGCCTGCGGATGCCCCCCGTGCGTGCTCGTCCAGTCGTTCAGGTCGTCGGCCACGATCAACAGGACGTTCGGACGAGACGTGCTGCTCACCTCTGATTCCTCCGCACAGACCGACCCGGCCAGCATCCCAACACCGGCCCCACCCATGCCCCTCAGAAAACCGCGCCGCGAGGTCACACCGCACCCACCATTCCCTGTGCCTGTCAACCACTCGCCCCAGCAACCGCCCGGTTCATCCCCCTCCCCTGCCGTTCGTAGTTCCCCTCCCCTGCCGCCGCCACCGCAATGCCTACACCCTACCCCCACTGGACGCATTCGGCAACCGACACGGCACGAGGGGCCAGGTTGCTCCAGAACCGGACAACCCGGCCCCCGCCGTGACCGGAAAACGGGGGGGACGACCACCGCCCGGCGAAGGGGCGTTTTCCGGACAACCCGACCCCCGCCGTGACCGGAAAACGGGGGGGGGCGACCACCGCCCGGCGAAGGGGCGTTTTCCGGGCAACCCGGCCCCCGCCGTGACCGGAAAACGGGGGGGGACGACCACCGCCCGGCGAAGGGGCGTTTTCCGGACAACCCGGCCCCCGCC
>JAFGRS010000546.1 GCA_016935045.1 Lentisphaeria bacterium
CTGGAGAAGCACTTCCTGAACGGAAAGAGGAAGATGCCCAAGGTCCAGGCACACCTCAGACACCTCGCTGCCGACCCGCTGCCGCCCGCTCCCTCCCCCGCCGTCGAGGCGTCGCTGGCCGCCGCCGCGCGGGCCGGTTTCCTCGTCCGCGGGCCCGATGGCGGCTACCGGCCCAACTGCGGCCCGGACTACGGCCTGCTCGAACGCCTCGCCACCATCCTCGCCGGCGGCTGGCTCGAGCTGTACGTCGCCGACCTCATGACGGCAAATCCGCAGCGCTTCGCCGACGTCCGCTGGAGCGTCGAGGCGCAGGACAAGGCCATCGGCGAAACCGACGTCGTCGCCGTGGACAGGGAAAGCGCCGCCCTGCACCTCATCTCCTGCAAGACCAGCGTCATGGGCATCAAGCCCCTCGAACACCTCGAAGCCCTCTCCCAGCGTCGCCACGACATGGGCGGGGCCTTCGCCAAGGCCACCCTGGCCGTCTTCCGCGACCCGGCCAGGCAGGCAGACCAGATCAGGAGGTGGGGCCGCCTCCTCCAGGTCGACGTGGCCTTCGGCGACGAGATCGCTTCCCGCCTCGGACCCCGGCACCCGTAGCGGCATCCGTCTCCCGGCGGGCCGTCCTCGAAACCGCGTGCTCTCCCGTTCCCCGGTGAGCGGACGTCCGCGGACGTCCGCATTCTCGATCTGTCTCCCCAGGCGCCGTACCTTGCTCCCATGAAAGCAGAATCCGGTCCCTACAGCAACGAGGCACAAGGGAGTATGGCCATGGACCTGGGTTTGTCCCGTCCCGCGCACTCGCCCGGGCACCGAGTGCGCAGTCCGGCTCGCACCCCGGCGATGGTTCTGGGGCTGCTCGCGGGTGTCGGCGTCTGTGCCGTAGTCGCCTTTCTCGTCGATCACCTGGTGCTGATCGCCGCCGGCGTCCTGGGCTGGTTCGCATGGCGCAGCCGCACCGCGATCCGGGCCTGGTGGGCGGCATCGACACAGCCCCCGGACGCGGGCAACGAAGCCACAAGGCCCCGGATGGACATCCGGCGACGTCCCGATAATGGTCCCGGCGGGCCTCCCGGAGGATGGTAACGGTATGGACCCGCGGAACCATAGCCGCCAACCCGAAAGGAGCACCATGGGGTACCTTGCGAAAACGTCCCGCCTTCTCGCCTTGGCCTCGGTGATCGGTGCCTTGGCCGCGGTGCATCTGGCATGGCGTCGACACCGCCCGGTCTCTCCGTCGACATGGAAGGCACCCGAGTCGTCGGTGCCCGTTCACGCGGACGCTCTCCGTGAACAGGTCCTGCAACGCTGGCAGGCCACCCGGGATGCCAACGCGGCCGTGCTCGCGGCATACCGGGAGGAGACCCTGAGCGCCGTTGCTGCACTCGGCGCGGCGAAGGCAGCCATCCCTCAGGTCTTGGAGGACCTGACGTCCTACCGGAACTCGGCCCGGCTCGCCTGGCTGATGGCCCTCGACAAGGTCCGAGGCGGCGCCCGGGCGGAAGCCATGATCCAGGCGTCCCTCGAACGGCACATGCTGCCTGCGGTGCGCGCCGCGCTGCATGGGACCGAGGTTGCCGGCGAACGGCTCCAGGCGCGTTTCGAGGAGAACCAGGTCCGTCTGTATGCGGACCTTCTCAGCCTGGTACCCCCCATGGCTGAGTCCACCGCGTTGCCGTCCTACGGCAATGCCGTCCGGGGCCTCTCGGCCGCCGCCGCGGGCAGTGGCTTGGTGGCCACCCGATCCCTCGCGGCTGGCATGGGCCTGGCAATGGAGGCGCTTTTCATCCGCTCGACGGTACGCTCCGCGGCCGTGGTGCTGCGTGCCATCGTGCGCCGAATGGCAGGTACGGCGACGGCCGGCGTTCTGTCCGCCGGTGCCGACGGGCCGTTCCCCGTGGGGGATGCCATCGCGGTGGGCCTTGCGGTGGTCGGCACGGCATGGGCCGGCATGGATCTCTACAGGGCCCGGGGAACTCTGCGTCGCGAAGTCAACGCAGGCCTGCAGACAGCGCTGCGTCATTACGAATCCGAACTGCACCGGGCGGCAGACAGGTTCGCTGCCGAGACCCTGCGAGCCTATGAAGAGGCCAGCCGCGGAGTCGTCGAGTCTCGCCTTGCCGCCCTCAACCCGGAGAACCGTCCATGAACGCCCTCACATGCCGCTTCCATGCCATCGCCCTAGGTGCCCTTGTGGCAGTGGCTCCCCTGCCTGTCCACGCCAGTCCTGCACGCGTTGCGCGGGCCCTGGCGGACGATGCCGTCGAAGCCGCTGCCAAACTCAGCGGCAGGAGCGTCACCCCTGCCGCCAGAGCCGCCGCGCGTGAGGCCGTCGAACGCGCTGCCGTTCGCCATGGGGATGATGCTCTGCGCGCCCTGCGCCGCGGCGGCATCGAACTCTCCGAAGCCGCCGCGACACACGGGGACGACATCTGGCGCTTCGCCGCCGCCTGCCCTCAGGGCGCCCGTGCCTTGGCATTGCGTCCGTCCGAACTGCTGCCACTGGTCCGGGATCTCGGCCCGGACGTCCTGCGCCTGGATGCCAAGGCACCCGGCCTGAGCACCCGGGCAATCAAGGTCTTTGGGCGCGACGCCATCCCTGTTCTCGCGGCCAGAGTGCCGGCCGCGGACGTGCCTCGGCTGGTGGGGTTCGCGGAACGGGCAAACACGCCGGCAGCCGCGCAGGCCTTGCTCGATCAGTACCTCCGCAAGGGCCCTATGGTCCTTGAGCGGCTGGACTGGAAAGTGGTCATGGCGGTGGGCTTGAGCACGGCGGCGGTAGTGGCCGCGCACGAGACCAGCGATGGGGTACAGGAATCCCTGCAGGCCATGTCCGAGAACAGTCCCGACATGGCGCGGCGGACCATTCTGGGATTCACGGGCCAGGTGTTGCGTCCTTACACCCTCGGCGTCAGTGTGCTCGTCATCGGCTGGGCCCTCCTCAGACTCCGCCGCTGGGGGTTCTTCCGTCGTGCCGGGGCGAAGGCCACGGCCCACCAGCCCCGCACGCCAGGTCCAGGCCCTCTCTGAGAGGATCTTCTTCCCCATGCCCACGCTCTACCTCAACGGGCACGATACCGAGGCGCACTGCGACGGTCGCTCCGTCGAGGTCACCCGGCTGGACCATGAGAAGGACGATGTCAAGACCCTGCGCGTGCCCATGTTCGACATCGAGCGGGTGGTCGTCATCGGCCAGGCCTCGTTCACCACGGCCCTGCTGCAGCGCCTGGCGCGGGAGGGCATTCCTCTGCACCTGCTGAGCGGCCACGGGCGCTGGCTGGGGGCGTTCTATCCCAACGCCAACGGTCATGCCCTGCGCCGCCTGCGCCAGTACGAGCTGGCCCGCGGCGGCCACGAGTCCCTGCCCATCGCAACGGCGGCGGTCGCCGCCAAGATCCGCAACTCGCGCCGGGTCCTGCAACGCCTCGCCGCCAACCGGAACGAGGCCGCGGACCGGGGCAACCTCGATGTCTGCAACTCCCTGCAGGCCCTCGCGGGCAAGGCCGTCGAGGCCGAGTCCTTCGATGCCCTGCGCGGCTTCGAAGGCTACGCCGCCGCGCTCTACTTCGGCCGCATCGGACGCTACTTCCCCGAGGACGCCCCCTTCGGCGGCAGAACGCGGCGTCCGCCCCGGGATGCGACCAACGCCCTGCTGTCGTGGTGCTACACCATCGTGCTGAGCGAGATCGACGCGGCCGTGCGCGCGGCCGGCCTCGATCCCTGCCTCGGGTTCCTCCACGAGATCAGTTACGGACGCCCTTCGCTGAGCCTCGATCTCCTCGAACCCCTCCGCGCCCCCCTCTGCGACATGCTCGCTCTGCGGTTGCTCAACCACCGACTGCTGCGTGCCGCGGACCATTTCGAAACCAACCCCGAGGACGGCGGGACCTACCTCAGCGAAGCCGGCCGGCGCACGTTCTTCCCCGAATACGAGCGCACCATGCAGAGACGCTTCGCCGCCGCCAAGGGCCAACCCCATACCGACTTCCGCAAGGTCATCCAGGAACAGGTCAACGCGCTGCTGCGCGCCATGGAACATCGCGCCGACATGGAGTTCTTTGTCATGCCATAGGACCCGTCGCGGGGCCGGTTCATCATCCTGGAGGGCGACGCTCCGCGGAGCCGCATCCCCGCCCCCTGGATGGCGACGCTCCGCGGAGCCGGGGCCCCATCCCCTGGAGGGCGACGCGCCGCGGAGCCGCATCCCGTCCCCTGGAGGGCGACGCTCCGCGGAGCCGTTCCCCGCCCTCGGCCGCGAATGCGCCAACTTCGGGAGATTGCCTCCGGCGGCCGGGGGACCAG
>JAFGRS010000547.1 GCA_016935045.1 Lentisphaeria bacterium
CTGCGCGCCGCTGTGCCTGCGTCAGGGAGTGGCCCGGACGCAGCGTCTGCTGCTGCACGTGCATGGCGGCAGCGACCGGGACGTCGTGGAGGCGGGGATTCGCAGCACACAGTTCCAGATGCCGGACCGTCCCGTTCTCGCCGCCGAGGTGTACGAGCGCGCGGGCGTATTCGAGCCCATCTGGGTGCGGGACCCCGTGCGCCGGCTGGAGTCGTTCCTGGTGGACTGCGCCGACTCCCGTGCGCGGGGATACGGGTTGCTCCACTGGGGGGACGGACCGGACGCGAGCTACACGAACCAGGGCCGCGGCCACGGCAGACCGGTCTGGACCAACAACGAATACGATCTGCCCCATGCCGCGATGCTGATGTTCGCGCGCAACGGGGAACGCCGTATGCTCGATACTCTCCTCGTCGCCGCCGAACACCAGATGGACGTGGACGTGTGCCACTTCAGCCCGGACCCCTGCCGCAACGGAGGCCAGATCGTCCACAGCGCCCACCACGTCAGCGGCGGCGTGACGCCTTCCCACGAATGGGTCGAAGGGCTCCTGGACTACTACCATGCCAGCGCCGACCCGGAAGCCCTCCACACGGCCCTCGGAATCGGCGCAAACCTGCTCCGTCAACTCGAACGGCCCGCGTTCCGGCAGCCGGCCGGAAGCAGTGCCCGGGAAACGGGCTGGGCCTTGCGGGCCCTGGCCGCCCTGTACCGGGAGACGGGCGCCGCGCAATGGCTGGAGCCGATGGACTTCATCGTCCGGCAATTCCGTGACTGGCAACGGGAATACGGAGCCTGGCTGGCACCCTACACGGACCACACCCTGGTGCGGGTGCCCTTCATGATCGCGGTGGCCGCCGCGAGCCTGATGCGGTACTACTGGTTGACGGGGGACGCCGGCGTGGGAAAGATGATCGTGGACGCCATGCGGGACCTGGTGGACCAGGCCCTGATGCCGGACGGTCGGTTCTACTACAAGGAGCTGCCCAGCCTGCGGCGGCGGGGCGCGGGGCTGTACGTACTCGAGGGTCTGGCGTATGCCTACGATCTCTCCAGGGATCCCGTGTTCATCGACGCGGGCCTCCCGACCCTCGAGGAGGTGCTGCGCAGTCGCCCCGCGGCCGGTGGCGCCAAGGTGGCCGTGGACGACGCGGTGATCTGGGACGCGGGTCCGAGCCCCAAAGCCTTCGCGTCCCAGTTCCTGCCCGTGGTCATGTTCTACCGGGCCGCCGTCGAGGCAGGGCGACTCGGGTAGACAAGGAGGTCTCCCCATGGCATCGCGGTGTCTGGCTGTGGCGGCACTGGTGACGGCGGCGGCGGGGGCAGCCGTCCCGCGGACGGTCGATGCTCTTCCCGCGGACGGCAAGGTGGTGATGGACGGTAGGCTCGACGAACCCTGCTGGCAGGTGGGAGAGTGGTCCACCGGGTTCTCCTTCCTGGACCTGCCCGCGCGCCTTCCCGAGGTGCAGACGTCCTTCAAGGTCCGTGTCGATGGGGAGAGCGTCCTCTTCGGAATCCGCGCGGAAGAACCCCAGCCGGGCGCCATGCGGCACGAGTGCCGGACACGGGACGGCAATGTCTGGAGCGACGATTGCGTCGAGGTCATGCTCGACCCCACGGGCGAACGCGTCGAGTACTGCCACGTCGTCGTCAATGCGCTGGGCACGGTGTACGACGCCCAGATGCGCCAGGGAGGCCATGTCCGCAGCGTGGAGTGGGACTGCTCCGTCGAGGCCGCGGCAGACGTCGGGGAGGCCTCCTGGTCGGTGGAGATGCGCCTGCCCGTGGTGGAACTGGGCCTGAATGCGTCTTCCGTTGGCAACTGGGCCGTGAACGTGACCCGCGCGCGCCGGGCCCGGGGCGTCGAGTTGTCCTCCTTCGCCCCGTTGACGGGGGGCTTCCACCAACCGTCTCTGTTCGCCGTGCTCCGGGTGCCGGGGGATGCGTTCGGACGTTTCCTGTGGGAGATCCGGTCCCCCTATGAGGCCACGGCCATGCCCGAGGGAGGGAAGCTCTCCTACGCGGCCAGGGTGCACATCCGCAACGCGGGTCCTCGGTTCCGGTTCTTCCGGGTCCGGGGGTTGCTGGAGGATACGGCCGGGGACTGGGGCGAGGACGGGTTGGACGGGGGTCAGGAACGGGAGTACGCCTTCCGTGTACCGGTGGCCCGGCAGGGAAAGCAGACGCTGACCCTCGAACTCGCGGAACGCCCCGGGGACACGCTGCTCGCCGTCCGCAGGTTCCCGGTGGACGTCCGGTACACGCCCATCGCCCTGGATATCCGGCGGCCCTGGTACCGCAACAGTATCTACGCCACGGAACAGGTGGATGCCATCGAGTGCGTGGCCACCATCGCCCTGCCCGACGCCGATCTGCCCGAACTTGCCCTGCGGGCGACTCTCACAGCGGCTGCGCAGGGGGAAGCCGGGAACGATGCCATCGCGCGTACGGCGCCAATCCCGGCACAAAGGCAGGTACACATCACCTTGCCCATCCCCCCGCTGGCCGCTGGCGAATACACCTTCGCGGTGGCGCTCGAACAGCGGCTGGACGGCGCCCAGTCCCATGCTGCGCGGGTGCCGATCCGCAAGCTCCCCCGGGTGGCCGACGAGTGGCGGATCGATGAACGCAATGTGCTGCGGCACAATGGTGAGGAGGTGCTTCCGTTTGGCTGGTTCAGCATCCCCACCCGGGTCATGGCCGAGGAAGGCCATGCCTACCGGCTGATGCAGGAGTACAACGCCCAGTACAAGCGTACACGGGAGGAGATCCGCGCCTATCTGGACACGGTCCGGGAAGCCGGCACCTACGTGACCCTCTATCCCTACCCAAGCCCGGCCATGATGAACCCCGCATCCGTCTGGGGCCGGCCCCTGAGCAACACGGAAGCCGACGCCCTGCGCGGCCGACTCGACGACATCAAGGACCACCCCGGGGTCTTCGCCTGGTACATGGCCGACGAACCCGAACTTCGGCCGGCCCTCCCGGAACGCCTGCGCGCCATCTACGAGGTGTGCCGGGACACCGATCCCCATCACCCCTGCATCATGCTCAACGACACCATTGCAGGCATCTTCCAGTACGTCGACGGAGGCGACATCCTCATGCCGGATCCGTATCCGTGTTTCCTGCGGAACGGCCTGGCCGCACAACCCATCGAGAAAACCGCCGCCTTTGTCAAGGCGTGCCGGGAGGCGGGACAGGGACGCAGGGCGGTATGGGTGACGCCGCAGGCCTTCAACTACGGGGACTATGGCCGCCGGAACCAGCGCGGCCCCAATCTCGTCGAACTCCGCAACCAGCTCTACCAGGCCGTCGTGTACGGCGCCAAGGGGTTCCTCTGGTACACCTACGCGCACACCGCGAACTACCCGGACCTCGACCTGGGCATGCGCTGGCTCTCCTTCGAGGTCGCGGATCTGAAGGCAGCCATCCTCGCGGATGCCGCTGGGGACATCGCGGTAGCGGTGGACGCACCCGAACCCTCCCATATGCATGTGTCGGCACGGCGGGTCGGGGACGATATCGTCCTCTTTGCGGTCAACACCGCAACCGTACCGCAGCAAGTGCGCCTGACCCCGGCTGGCGCCCGCGCTACGACAGGTCCCGAAGCCCGGACCTGGCACGTGGTCTCCGAGAACCGCTCCCTTACCCTGGAAGCCGAGGGAGTGCTGCGGGACCGCTTCGGCACCTACGAGACCCACATCTACACAACCGACCCGGATCTGGCCCGCCGTGAGACTCTGGCCGCGGTCGCTGCCAGGATCGCGGCGGCGGACGCGGCGCGACGGCGTCCCGGCAATGTGGCCTTCGAGGACTTCGGTACGACGGTCGAGGTCTCCTCGAAATCGCGCTACGGTTCGACGCCGGATCGTGTCCTGGATGGCGTTCGCGGCGGCATGCAATGGCGTTCGGATCCCGCCGCAAAGGGACCCGACTGGCTCCTTGTGCGTTGGCCCGAGGCACAGCGGATTGCCCGGGTGGTCGTCTATACGGACACCATCGCAGCCTGCGAGATGGAGGCGCCCGAAGGCGAGGGCTGGCGCTCCCTCGGGGCGGCCCGGGCGACGGCGGACGACCGCATCGAGGCCGTTTTCCCCCAGGCGGTTACCGCGGCCTTGCGCATCCGTGTCAGCGAACGCCTGGCGGAGCAGACCGGCAGCACCATCCGGGAAGTGGAGGCATACGCCGAATGAGGCCAGGTCCCGCCGGCCAATCGTGGCTCCGCCTGTGGGTCGGATGCATCGCAACATCCGCGACCATCGCCGTCGCCAGGACCGGTGAAGCGCCGCCGGCTGCGGCGGGACCCTCGGCACACTGGCGCTTCGACGCCGCCTCGGGAAACGTGCTGCCGGATACCAGCGGCCACGGCCACGATGCAACGTTCTTCAGCACGAAGCAGGATGTGCCGCGGTGGACCGAGGGCATCCATGGCCGTGCCGTAGTCCTGTCGGGGGAGATGGAAGAGGGATTCGAGGTCGAGGACTCCACGGCGCTGAATATGACCGGACCCTTCACGGTGATGGCCTGGATCAAGCCCAGCCGGCGCAATGCGGCCTTCGAAGTGGCGTGCATGAAAGGGGACAAGTCCGGCGACCCGCCCTGGCCGGGCTGGCGCCTGCGGTTCTTCTGGGCCCGCGCCGTGTTCGAGGTGGGAACCCCGGAAGGGGATCAGCCCCAGGTCCGTTCGCCCGAGTGGAGCGTGATGCCAGGCTACTGGAACCACGTGGCGGCGACCTGGGATGGCACGAACCTGCGCCTCTACGTCAACGCCGCCGAGAAAGCCGTCGCCCCCTTCGCGGGAACCGTCGCGCCCCAGGACCCGCGCCGCCCCCTGGTGCTCGGTAACTACCTCGGGCGCAGGAACGCATACGCCTTCGACGGAGCACTGGACGAGATCCGCGTCTACGATCACTGCCTGACCCCAGGGGAGATTCTCGCGGCGGCAACAGGACTGGACCTCTCCCCCTGACTGCCACCCTTGCCGCCCGGTCCCGGAGTCGAGGGCATCGTGCCGGGGGCACTGTAGGCGGAGTTTACAGAAGCACCATTCGGTCGGCCCCACATCGATGCCGCAGACACGAAGATGAGCAACGGCCGTTCCGCCTGTGAGAGCCGTCGAAAAGACCCGGTCGAGTGAAGTCGGGCCCGAGACCGCGAACAACGGATCCCGAACTGCGGGCCGGGGACGCGCAGGCTGTTGTCGGAAGGTTGGCAAGCGGAGGGCTGGACTGCGGAACCCGTTCCCCAAACACCCCCTTCCCCTCCCTCGGACTCACCCTCCCCCGCCAACGCCACATGTCTCAACTCTGTTTTCCGGACCGCCGTTCCGCCTGTTGACCGGAAAAACGACCCCATGCCGCACCGTCCTTCCGGTCCCCGTTTTCCGGACAGCCCTGGCCGCGCCTGACCGGAAAACCCCCCGGCAAGTCCGCCCGTCCGGTCCCCCCCCCGTTTTCCGGACAGGCCTGCCTGGACGACGATCGGCAAACAGGCGACGGACGCCCCCCGGGGCCCCCGTTTTCCGGACACCCGCCCCACCCCGTGGCCGGAAAACGCCCCCTCCGCCGGGACGGACCCGGCCACCCGTTTTCCGGACATCGCCACACCTCCCGTGGCCGGAAAACAGGGGTGCCGGCGCCAACGGCAGGACCGTGTTCCGGCGAACGGATCCGGCGGACGTTCTGTCCGGAAAACAGTCCCGGGCGGATGCCGCCGGGGCACCCCGGGGAAGCGATGGAAGAATTTCACTTTCCTACTTGCAAATGGATCATGGCGCGTATAGATATATGCAATGAAAAAAGATGTGTTGCGCCGAGGGCATGGCATCGGCGGCCGGAGGCAGAGGCCGGAATCGGCAGCGGGAGGTGTGCGATGCGCGGGAACGGGATGGGAATGAGCGACATGACGGGACTGGGGACGGGAAGGGCGATCGAGAAGACGGTGACGGCCGTTGCGGTGGAGTGTGTCCGAGGGGTTCGCGCCCTGTACAGGCGTCTGTGCGCCTCGCGTCGGGAGGGGGGTTTGGCGGAGGCCATCGAGGCGGGGCCGGAGGCCCTCGAGAGAGCCCTGGTCCGCTCCGGCTACCGGCTCGGGACCGGGTGCACGTATGCCCGCTGCGTCTGGCGGTTCCTCGAGGCAGTGGGGCACCGCGAGCTGCGCGCCCTGCGGGACGACGACGTGGTGGCCTTCGTGGCGTATCTGCGGTCGATCGGCCGGGGCAACGCCTGCCTGCGGCTGCATCTCTGCGCCATCCGGGCGGTGTTCGACACCCTGATGGAGCTCGGGATCACCACCGGCATCCGGCACGCCCCGCGGCCGCGGCAGCGTCCCGCGGCCACCCGGGAGGAGGTGCAGGCGGTCCTGCGGGCCTGCGGCACCTCCGGGGAGCGCTTCGTCGTGGGCCGGCTGACCGGGACCGGGATCATGCCCGGGCAGCTCTGCCGTCTGGGCGCCCCGGAGATGCCCCCTGCGGCGGTCTCCGGCGAGGGAGGTAGCCGGGACGGGACGAGGAAGCCGCACGTCCTCCCCTTCGTGGTGTACGAGGCCGACGCGGCCGGCATCCACTGGCTGCTGCCGTCGCCGCGGGGCCGGGGCCCGATCTCGACGCGCACTCTGCGCCGGATTGTGGCGCGTCTGGCGGCCGCGGCGGGGGTCGAGGTCACCTGCACGGCACTGCGGAAGGCGGGTCCGGCTGCGCTCCGGGCCAGTGCCTGAGTTCGGCGCGGAGCCCCGGGCGGC
>JAFGRS010000548.1 GCA_016935045.1 Lentisphaeria bacterium
CCGAGATCGCGATCCTGCGCAACCAGTCCTTCCGGGTCTACCCCGACTTCCTCCAGGGCGGCATCATGGACGTCAGCGAGTACGGCGACGGCCGCGGCAGGGTTGTCCTGCGGGCTCGCATCGACAAGGATTCCGACAAGCGGCTGGTCATCCGCGAAATCCCGGCCACGACCACGACCGAATCCCTGATGACCTCGATCGAGGAAGCGGCCCGCCGCAACAAGATCAGGATCGCGGGGATCAACGACTACACTGCCGAGCATGTCGAGATCGAGGTGCTGCTGCCGCGGGGTGTCTACGCCGACGACACCGTCAAGCGCCTGTACGCCTACACCGAGTGCGAGGTCGCGCTGGTGTCCAACATCGTCGTGATCTGCGAGGGGGAGCCCGTCGAATTCAGCGTGAGCGAGGTCCTCAGACGCAATACGGGCAAGCTGCTGGAGTCGCTGCGGCGGGAATTGGAGCTGCTCCTCGGCAAGCTGCGGGAACGGTTCCACGAGAAGACCCTGGCGGAGATCTTCATCGAGAACCGCATCTACAAGCGGATCGAGGAAGCCGAGACCCTCGCGAATGTCATGGGTGAGGTGCGGGCAGGATTGGAACCCTTTCGCAGCCGCCTCAAGCGCGACGTTACGGACGAGGACATCGAGAAACTGCTGCAGATCCAGATCCGTCGCATCTCCCGGTTCGACCTCAACCGCAACCGCGAGGAACTGGACAAGATCCTCGAGGACATGCGCCAGACCAAACACCAGTTGGCCCACCTGGTCGACTACACGGTCGACTACCTGCAGGATCTCATCCGGCGATACGGCGACCGGTACCCGCGTCGGACCCGCATCGAGAACCTCGAACAGGTCGACGCCCGGGAGGTGGCCCTGCGCAATCTCAAGGTCGGGCATGACCGCGCCAACCAGTTTGTCGGCACCGAGGTCCGCAACAGCAACAGGAACGAGTCACCCCTGCTCTGCAGCGAGTTCGATCGTCTGGTTCTGCTCGGGGGGGACGGGGTCTACCGTGTGGTCCCGGTGCCGGACAAGCTGTTTGTCGGCCAGATCAAGTACCTTCTCCGGGCCGATCGTGAACAGGTGTACGCGATTCTGTACCGCCACCGCAAGACCGGGGTCTACTACGCCAAGCGTTTCCGCGTCGACAGCTACATCATGGACAAGGAATACGCCTCGCTGCCGAAGGGGTGCCTGATCGAGGCCCTGTACACGAACCAGGGGGTGGTCGTGCGCCTGGACCTGGCCCCGAACGCGAGACGCAGGACGGACCACGTGGATGTGGCCTTCGACGAGATCGAGGTCCGTTCGGCCCGGGCACGGGGGTTTCGGGTCTGTCCCTACCCGGTGCGAGGAGTCACCGTGCTGGATCGCGGCGTCGCGGGACAGGAGGCCGAAGCGGGTGTGGAAACCGAGTCCGCGGAGGCTCCGGGAGTGCCGGAGACGCCCGGCGCCCCGGAGACCCCCGGCGCCCCGGAGACCCCCGGCGGGGAGACCCCGGAGAACGCGGCGGCCGCCGCCGCCGCGGAACTCCCGCCCGCCGCGGCCGCTCCGCCGCCACCCTCGGAGAGCGAAGAGCCGCCGACGGAACCATCCCCCGCCAGGGCGGTCGAGGACGTCGCCGACGAGTGGCGTCAGCGGACCCACGCCGCCGCCGGCATCCCCTCGAAGGAGGCCGGGGATGTCCCCCCGGGCAAAGGCCCGGCCAAAGGCCGCCGCACCCGGCCGGAGCCGGAACGGGGAGCCTCTGGAGCAGACGCCGGGCAGCCGGACGCAGGGCAGGAAGACACGCCCGGCAAGGCGGCGACACGGCGTTCGAAGCGCCCCGGGACTGCCCCCGAGCCCGAGGCGCAGGCAAAGCCGGAGGCGCGGGAGGGCGTCCGCCGTCTGATCGACGAGGAAACGCCTTTCTTCCTCGAGTAGTCCGCCGCAGAACGGGACACCGATGAGGGCAGACGAACAGCAGCAGGGCATGCCTCGCGCCAGCAAACCCGACGGTTCCGACTCCCACCGGCATCTCCTCGCGGCGGCCGAGAGAGCCTGTGCCGCCATGGCCGAACTGCTCAACACCGCGGCCCTGGAATGTGCCGGACGGGACGCGGCGCACCTCGGTCTGCAGCGCAGCAGCCTTGCCTGGACCCTGGACTCGAGCCCCGACGCTCTCGCCGAGGCGGCCGTCCACGCGGTATCCGAGGGCATTTCCGATGTGTCCCTGTTCCGGTCGGGGCGGGCCTACTGCTACGCCTGCGGCAACGCCGTCTGTGAGCATGCGGCTCCTCCTTCCTGCGGCGCCGTATTCAGCGGTTACGAGTCCACCGGCCGACCGGCCTGGGAGGAGTTCTTCAGCTATCTCCTCGGCATGGGAGACCCCCGCACCGACCAGCTCTTCTCCACTCCTCCCCAACTCCTCGCCCGGGTCATCGGGCGAAACCGGCTGGTGGCCGCCCAACTCGCCTCCTTCGGCAGAAACGCCTTTACCTACCGCATCTGGGGCCAGGTCGTCGCGGGATACCTCCACGTCCGCGACCAGCGCTGTGCCCTCACGGCACAACTCGTCGAGGACAGCCAACACCGCCTCCACCTTCAGCTCATCGCCGACGACCGCCTGCGGGAGGCCCTGGCCGATGCTCCCGAAGGCACCCCCTCCGCCTTCCTCCGGGTCTTCGACGCCGTGGCCGAGGCGCGGCGGCAGACCGCCTCCCTCTCCAACAGCCTGGTGCAGGGCGCCTCCTCCAGCCAGGCACGTCAGGGAGTCCGGGAGAAGGCGTTCGGGATCCTGCGGCACCTGGCACAATCCGTGGAGCGCAAGGGACGGCAACACATGCGCCGAACCGGCCATGCCGAGATCCGAGCGGCCCAACGGCGCCCCGTCCACAAGGCCTATGACGATGTCGCGGCGGCCGCAGGCAAGGATGTCTTCCAGGACCGCTTCCGACAGTCCATCATCGTCGTGGGGCGAACCGGGAGGGTGCACGTGTTCACGGAGAACGGGCGACACATCACCAGCCTGACCCTGGGGAGAGAGGAACTGGAACGTCGTGTTGCCAGGGAGCGGTATGTTCCTCTGCCGCAGGAGCATTTCGACGGATTCCGTGCCGGTGTGCTGGCCGCCATGCCGTCCGCTGCCGAGGGGCTTCCGGAGAACGGGTCGGAGGCGTAGATCTGTCCGGAGGAACCATGCATCGGCCCGAGAACCTCGTACAGGCTTCCGGGTCGACCCGCTCCTCTCCAGACCCGGCCGTCAGACATCCTGATCCGGCGGCAAACGGATGAACCCGAATCGATCCTGGACAGGCAAGGCCTCCGTCCAATCCGAGAACCGGCTCAGCAGGAGCTTCGCCCTCCAGGGGATGGGGCGTCGCATCTTCGGTCCGCACTGGAGGGCGAAGCTCCTGCTGAGCCGCATCCCGGACCATTCGCGGGGTTGACTGAGGGATGATCCGGGCGCGGGTCTTCTCCTTGCGTCTGGCCGTCCGGTGGCTATGGTTGGGAACCGAGGCACGCGAGGCCGGCTGGTGGCTGGCTGCGCGGTGCGGTTCCGAACCGGTTGCGGAAAGGGTGTTCGATGGCAGCGATTTCCCCCTTGCAGAAGGCGCGGGCTTCCTACCAGCCCAAGTTGCCCGCCGTGCTCGAGGAGAATGGTCCCTTTGTGTCCCTGCGCGAGGGGGAGGCCACCCGCTCGGTGGCCGACCAGGAGGAGATTGCCCGGGTGTTTCCGGACACCTACGGGCTGCCGGTGGTGACCTTCGGCCCCGGGACGCAGCGGGACACCGAGCCGCTGCGGGTGGGCGTGATCCTCTCCGGAGGGCAGGCGCCGGGGGGGCACAACGTCATTGCGGGTCTGTTTGACGGCCTGAAGGCCTTTCATTCCGACAGCGAATTGCTGGGGTTTCTGGGGGGGCCCCGGGGGCTGATGAAGGACAGGAGCAGACTGCTGACCGAGGAGGTCGTGGACGCCTACCGGAACACCGGGGGTTTCGACATGATCCAGAGCGGTCGCGACAAGATCGAGACGGCGGAGGATTTCGCGGCGGTGGAGGCCACCTGCGTGCGTCACGGGATCGATGC
The DNA here is from genome assembly GCA_016935045.1 of Lentisphaeria bacterium. Taxonomy (GTDB): domain Bacteria; phylum Verrucomicrobiota; class Lentisphaeria; order Oligosphaerales; family JAFGRS01; genus JAFGRS01. The sequence continues at coordinate 4,074 of JAFGRS010000548.1, forward strand.
CCTGGTGGTGATCGGCGGGGATGACTCGAACACAAATGCGTGCCTGTTGGCTCAGTACCTGATCCGCAGGGGAAGCAAGGTGCAGGTCATCGGTTGTCCGAAGACCATCGACGGGGACCTGAAAAACGATCAGATCGAGGTTTCCTTTGGTTTCGACACGGCGACGAAGGTGTATGCCGAGCTGATTGGCAACATCGAGCGGGACGCGAACTCGGCCCAGAAGTATTGGCATTTCATCAAGCTGATGGGGCGTTCCGCGTCGCACATTGCGTTGGAGTGTGCTCTGCAGACGCATCCCAACTGGTGTGTGATCAGCGAGGAGGTGGCGGCGCGGGGTCTGACGCTGCGGGCCATCGCGACGGAACTTGCGAACAGAATCCGGGAACGTGCCGATCGGGGCATGAACTTCGGTGTGGCGTTGATTCCGGAGGGGTTGATCGAGTTCATCCCGGAGGTGAATGCGCTGATTCAGGAGCTGAACGATCTGCTGTCCGAGAAGAGCGCGTTGGGGGCCTACTTCGGCAGTCTGGCCGGAGATGACGACCGGCTGCAATTCGTGAACAGCAAGCTCTCCTCGGCTTCGAGCCAGGCGTTCAGTTCGCTGCCGATGGCCATCCAGTTGCAGCTTCTGGGCGATCGTGACGCCCATGGCAACGTGCAGGTCTCGAAGATCGAGACGGAGAAGCTGTTGATCGACCTGGTTTCGGACATTCTGCGGGAGTGGAAGGCCACCGGGCAATACCAGGGCAAGTTCAGTGCCCAGGCGCACTTCTTCGGCTATGAAGGGCGTTGTGCGGCGCCGTCCAATTTCGACGCGGACTACTGCTACTCGTTGGGATACACGGCGGCGGCGTTGATCGGTTCCGGCAGGACGGGGTATCTGAGCAATGTACGCAACCTGTGCGCGCCGGCCCGGGAATGGGAGGCCGGCGGGGTGCCGTTGGCCATGATGATGAACATCGAGCGGCGCCACGGCCAGTCCAAGCCCGTGATCCGCAAGGCATTGGTGGACCTGGACGGCAAGCCGTTCCAACGCTTTGCCGCCGGACGGGAGGTCTGGGGCAGCGGCACCGAGTACCTCTACCCGGGTCCGATCCAGTACTTCGGTCCCGGCGAGGTCTGTGACCGACCCTCCCTGACCCTGCTGCTTGAACGGGGATGAACAGGGAAACGCACCATGGTCGGAAGAGGGGGCCGTTTGCGGGGGCAGTGCGGTGCGGGACGGGGGTGTCGGCGGCTGGGTGGGGGGGGTACGGGTGCGGGAGTTGGTGGGTGCGGGCAGCGGGTCCGGCGGCCGTTCTTCTTGTCGGGATGGCGTTGTGTGCGTCTGGCGCGCCGCGGCTGGGCGGAGCGGGGTTGCGTGTGGGGCGGTCGCCCATGCTGACGGTGGCCGACTGGGCCTACCTGGAGTACGGCATCGAGAACCCGGACGACGAGGAGGTGACCGTCCGCCTGTCGCTGCGGGCGGCGGACCGGGAGAGGGCGGTCTACGATCGCGTGCTGACCCTGGGGCCGCACGCCCGCGTGCGGGCGCGAGACCTGGTTACGGCCGCCGCCGCCGAATCCTACACCCTGAGTCTGTTCGTCGGCGATGCCCGCATCCTGCGCACCGACGTGCCCGTGCGCAGCCGGGATATCGAGCGTCTCTGCCTGTTGTTCTTCCTCAACGACGACCCCGAGGCAGCGGACACCAAGCAACTCGAGGAGGCGGGGCTGCTGCGGGAACAGGTGACGGCCGTATCCGCCATGGCCTTTCAGGCGCCCCATCACTGGGCCGGCTATGGCCAGGCAAGGGCGGTGGTGGTCCTGCGTCCGGCCTATTCGACGATGACGGCCCTGCAGTATGCGGCGTTGGCCGAGTATGTCCACCGGGGAGGCACGATTCTCTTCGCCGATCCGCGGGGCGCCCTCGATGCCGTCCGAACGCCCCTCTCGGAGCTGCTGCCGGTGGATCCTCTGCGGATCCGTCTGACGGAGGACCTGCCGAGCCTGGATGCGTGGGGTGAGGCCTGGTGGGCGGAGGCGGGGAGCGGACCGCGGGCGCCGCTGGCGGACGTGGACGGCATTCCCTTTCTGGAGAGTGTGGCGCGGGGAGACGGCATCACGGTGCTGTCGGCGGGGGAGTATCCGGTGTTGCGTTGGTCCCGTTGCGGCCTGGGGCGTTGTGGCTTTGTGGCGCTGAATCCCTGCCTGCGGCAGGTCCGCGCCAGCGGCGTGGTGGCTCCGTTGTGGAACCACTGCCTGTGCCGGTCGCAGGCCCCCTTTGCCCTGCGGGGATACGAAAACAGCCGCATCCTGCCGGCGCTGCTCGCGCAGTTGACCGGTTTTCGGGTCCCTTCCGTGCGGTCCATTGCGGGGCTTCTCGGGGGATACGTGGCGGCTCTGTGCCTGACCCTGTTGGGCGGCTACGCCCTGCGTCGGCACGTGGCGGCCTGGCTTCTTGCGGCCGCGGTCGGTCTGGCGGTGACGGTGGGCGTGTTTGCGCACGCGTTGTCCCGGGCGAGGGACCGTGCTCCCGCCTCCGCGATGGTCCTGGATCTGCGCCTGCGGACGGCGAAGCGGGACTCGGGTCAGGCGGTGATCAGCTTCTTCACCCGGGGCGAGATGCATCCCCGGGTCACGGGGCAAGGCGCGGGGACCTTGTTCCGGGGGTTGCCGTCGGCGGCGCGGGGGCTGGCGCGGGAGCCCTTCGAGGCGCCCCTGCTGGTGCGCCGCGAGGGGGACCGTTGCGGGTTGGGTGACATCACGGTGCAGGCGTTGAAACCCCGCGCCTTTGCCTGTCTCTATGCGGAGGACCGGGAGGGTGCGGCTGCCGACGCGGTCCTTGCCCTCGGCCCGTCCGGGCCGGCGCTCGAGGACGCGGTGTTGCCGGCGGACACCGCCGGGGCCGCCGCCAGGGCATACCTGCTGCTGCCGGGCGGGGTGCTGCCGTTGGAGCGGGATGGCCCACGCATCACCGGGATTGGGGACGATGCCCACCTGCTGGCGTTGGATCCCTTCGTGGATGTGCTGCGTGAGTACCTTGTCCAGGGGCATTTTCCGTGCCCCGCGTTGGTGGTTCTGCGGCCCTGGGAGGATTCGGGCAGGAACTTGGTCGTGGGCCTGGAGGGATATGAGCAGACGGGCTATGCCCTGTCCGTTCTTCCCGTTGCCTGGAGGGCAGATTCCGGGCAGGTGACCGTGCCCGGCGAGTGCCTTGCCATACGCCCCCTCGGCCCCCTGGGACGTCGGCTGACCGTGACCGGAGGGTGGGAGCCCCACATCCTGAAGCAGGAACAGATCGTGCTGCCGATGGAGGTCCTCCTGCCCCCCGGGCTCCACGACCTGAAGATCGAGACCGTGCATGTGGAAACCGATTTCAGCAACCCCGGCGGCAATGTCGACATGATCCCACGGCTTGCGCCGTTGCCACTGAAGAGCGTGTCCCTGGTGGCGGATGGTGAGGAGAACCGTGCCTGGACGCAGGCGGAGGCGGGGGAGGCGGTGGGTCCGGGTCAGTACCGTTTTGCGGGGTTGTCGGGGCAGGAGGTGACGCAGGCGACCTACGGAGGCTTTCGGATTCTGCTGGCCGTGACGCAGCGTCGTCCGCTGTCTTCGGCTCCCGATGCGGATCGTCTGAACCGCTGGCGCCTGCTGGGATTGCGGGTCGAAGTCCGGGGCGAGTTGCCCGTGGATACGTCGAGACGAAGGTTCTGAGCATGATTCGCACCGAAACGCTGACCCGGGACTATGGTGGCGGTCGAGGCATCCTCGACCTGGATCTGCACGTGCCTCGGGGACGCATCTTCGGCTACATCGGCCCCAACGGTTCGGGCAAGACCACCACCATCCGGCTGCTCTGCGGCCTGGTGCGTCCGACACGGGGGCGTGCCTTCATCAACGGGGTGGAGGTGACCCCGGCGAACCAGCACGCCATCAAGCGTCTGATCGGGTATCTGCCGGACGTGTTCGGCGTCTACGAGCAGATGAGTGTCTGGGAGTATCTCGACTTCTTCTGTGCCGCCTACCGCATTCCGCGCTCGGACCGGCGGACGCGGGTGGACGAAGCGTTGCGCCTGACCGATGCGCTGTACATGCTCGACTACCAGGTGGCCAGTCTGTCGCGGGGCATGCGGCAACGGGTCGGACTGACCAAGACACTCCTGCACGACCCCGAAGTACTGATCCTCGATGAGCCGGCCGGGGGGCTGGATCCGACCGCCCGCATCGAAATGCGGCGCACCATCCAGCGCCTGCGGGATGCGGGGAAGACGATCCTGCTGTCCTCCCACATCCTCCCCGAGCTGGCATCCTGCTGCGATCTGGTGGGGATCCTGAAGCAGGGGCGCCTGGTGGCCCAGGGGACGGTGGCGGAGATCACGGACCGTCTGCGGGAGAAGCTCGTGCTGCTCATCACCGTGGACGGGGACGTGCCGAAGGCGGTCCGGATCTGCCTGGACCACGCCAACGTGGAGAAGGCCGTGGCCGCCGGGAACGAGATCCGCGTCATCTACTCCGGGACCCGCTCCCAGGTGGCGGACCTGAACGCGGACCTGGTCGGCAGGGGGGTGCGCGTGATCTCCCTCAAGGAGGAGGCGGTGGACCTCGAGAAGGTCTTCCTGACCGTGACCGGAGACCCGGCGGGGGCAGGGAGCGACTCCGGGACCTGAGACCGGCCGGGGCTCCGGACGGCGGGTCCCCCGGCCCGGAAAGGCGGCGACGGCAACGATGCTGGCAGTGTGGCAGAATCCGATCTTCCGCAGGGAGTTCCGCGTCGACACGCGGTGCCGTAAGACGCTGGCCATGACCCTGTGCCTGGTGGCGAGCCTGGCGGGGACCCTGGTCGTACTCTGGCCGCGGACGGGCGTCTTCTCGGAGATCAACAGCAACGAGATCTTCACGGTCTTCCTGAACCTGAATCTGGCTCTGATCCTGTTGCTGGTCCCCGCCTTTGTGGCCACGACCGTGACCCAGGAACGGGAGCGGCACACCTTCGAGTTGCTGTTCACGTCCCTGCTGACGCCGGCGGAGATTCTAACCGGGAAGCTGTTCAGCTCGCTGGCGATCACGTTTCTGGTGGTGATTGCCTCGATGCCGATCACGGCGGTGTGTGCGCTCAGCGGCGGGATCGGGGTCGGTTTGCTGACGAGGGCCTACGGGGTGATCCTGCTGGCGACGCTGTGCTACGGTCTGTTCGGCCTGGCACTGAGCGCGCTGTGCTGCCGCAGCTTCACTGCCCTGGTGCTGACCTACGTGGGCATCCTGCTGTTGGCGGGTGCGACCTGGGTGCCGTCGGTGTTGCTGGGGGATGCCTTCGGCCTGGGAGGGCTGTGGGGGGCGGTCCGCGCCTTGAGTCCCTTCGAGGCCCTGTTCGCAATGAATCACCCCGAACGCTACGAGCTGGCGGTCACGGGGCTGCGGGCGCCGCAGGTGCTGCGGCTGCACCTGTTGGGGATGTCTGTTCTCGGTTTCGGCAGCCTGGTGGTGTTCTGCCTGTTCGTGCTGCGGCCGCTGCGGCGCCGCAAGGCGCAGGTGACCGAGTGTTATGCGGACCGTCGCACCGCGTTCCGGCGGACCCTCTGTTTCCCGTTCTACCTGGTGGATCCCCTGCGCCGCAAGCGGCCCATCGGGCGCTGGCGCAACCCGGTGTACGTCGCGGAGATCCGCAGCCGGGTCTTCGGCAAGCCCAAGGTGATCGTGCGCAGCCTCAGCGCCATTCTGGTCGCGAGCATGCTTCTGCTGCTGCTGACGGCGCTGCAGTTCGCGACCCGACTGGATCCGGACACGGTGCGTTGCGTAGCGATCGTGTTCCAGTTTGGCGTGGTGGCGTTCTTTGCGCCCGCGGTGTGCAGCGGCAGCATCACGGACGAGCGCACCAGCGGGACGCTGGTTCTGTTGCGCATGACGGGACTGCCGGTGCGCACGGTCGTCTGGGGCAAGATCAAGGCGGGCTTCCTGTACACGATGATCTTCCTGGCCAGCAGCATTCCGGTGTTGCTGGCCCTGAGTTACCTGGAAGCCCGCGCGGCCTACTGGCGCATCGGCGCCTGGCTCCTGGTGCTGGTCCTGACCACGGTGGTGTTTGTCTGCATGGGGTTGTGTGCCTCCACCTTCAGTCCGACCACGGGGGCGGCGACGGCCGTGAGCTACGGGTTTGCGGCGGCGATGTCCATCGGGACCCTGGGGGTGCTGCTGTTCGGCTCCCGGATCGCACCGCCTCTCAAGGCTGCCGTGCTGGCGCTGAACCCCGTGGTTGCCGCCCTGCAGATCTCCTCGGACACGCTCTTCGCCGAACTGCCGAAGATCGGCGGGCATCCCCTGTGGCTCAACAACGTCGTTTTCCTGGCCGTGCTGTGCGCGCTTCTGGCGGGCCTGACATCCCTGCGTGTGAAGCTGCTGTTTGCCCAGCGGGAGTGAAAAACCCGCCGGCTGCCGGCGGGTCGTGGCCGCTGCCGGCGCCGCCGGTGTGGGCTCTGCGCCCCTGCCTGCGCGTGCGGGCGGGTTCGGGGGATCATGGTTCGGGTTGGCCGGAGTCTGCCGACCCGATGGCGTGCCGCTGTTTGAGGTTGCGAGAACATGGGTCCGGTCATCGTCCGTTACATCCTTCTGTTTCCGCTGTTGCAGCCGCTGTTCCGGGAGCGCCCGATCGAGGCTGAGGACATCGTTCCGGGCCCCTATGCGGTGGTGTATGCAGCGGAGCGCATCGCCCTGCAGCGGGACGGTCTGCGGCGTGCCGGCTGGGAACTGCGCTCCGTGATCTGCCGGGAACTGCGGCAGACGGGGTACGACTCGGCCGTCACCATCCTGGCCGAATGGCTGGAACAGGAGAAGGAAACCCGTGTGCTGGCCACCGTCGTGCAGCAGTTGAGCCTGGCCGAAAACCTGCCCGACGGCCTGGAACGCCCCCTGCGGCCCCTCCTGAGACACCCCTCCGCGGACGTGCGCTACTGGGCCGCATCTCTGTGGGGGCGGTTGCCCGGGGCGGCCGCGGAGGAGCTTCTGCTACGGCTTGGGGAGGAGTCCGCGGAAGAGGTCCGCGAAGCGGCCGCCGCCCGTCTGGCGGAGCGCCCGGGCGAGGTGCCGGCGGCCCGGTACACGATCTGCCGGGAGGAGCGCAATCCCCGGGTCCGGGCCTCCCTGCTGCTGGCTCTGTGCCGCGCTCCGGACTGTGTGGGGCAATCGGACGCGATCCTGCAGGAAGCGCAGGCGGGCCCGGTGCCGTCGCGCGTCGTGCTGGCGGAGTCCCTGCAAGGCATTCCGGATGTGCTTCGGGAGCCTCTTCTTCCCCTCCTTGCCCAGGATCCCAGCGCCAGCGTCCGGAGCGGCGTCGCCGACGCCATCGGTGCGCTCGCCGATCGGGACCAACTGCCGCGGCTCCTGGGCCTGGCCGAAGACCCGGACCCGGCCGTGCGTCAGCGGGCAGTCGCTGCCCTTTGCGCCTTGCCCTGCGCGGAATCCGTGACGGCCTGCGTGTTGCGCCTCGGGGACGAGCGGAACCTGGTCCGGCGGGAGAGCGAAGAGACCCTGGTGGCTCTCCACCGCACGATCCCGGTTGGGGATGAGGTCGCAGCACGCCTGGCGGATCCGTCCGCCCCGGTGCGCTACCATGTCTGCCGCGTGCTGGGGCGCTGCGGGGTACGCGCCTATAGCGAGGCAATCCACGCCGGTCTCTCCCGGGAAACCCTCCCCGCCAATGTGGCGGCGGCCATCGAAGCCCTGGGCGAACTGGGGGCCGGTGCTGCCGCGGCCTCCATTGCCGGGCATGCGGGCGCCGAGGCGGCAGGGGTCCGGGCCGCGGTGGGCGCGGCGCTTGGGCGCCTGGCCGTGCCATCGACCTACGATGCGCTGGCGCGACTGGCCTTTGACAGCGAGGAATCCGTCCGTCAGGCAGCGATCCTGGGCATCGGCTGGACGCGCGACGGCCGGGTCTTCGGCGGCGTCCTGGTGAAGGTGCTGGAGACGGTGGCGGACGCCAGGATGACAGCGACGAACCGGGCTGCAGCGGCCTGGGCGGCGGGGCAGCTCCGGCCGCTGCAGCCGGCCCTGATGGCGCGGCTGAAGATGCAGGCCACCGTGGCCGTGGTGCCGGGAATGATGGGCGAGATGCTGTACGAGCGCGAGGACGTGCTCTGCAACCTGTGCCTGGCTCTGGCCACCTGCGCCCGCGAGGATGCCGACGCGGCGGTGTTGTTCGCGGAGGTGCATCGGGATCACAGCGTGGTCGTCCCTCCCGGCGAGCCCCTGCCGCGGGTGGGGATGCTGGTGCCGACGGCGGAGTTGCGGGAGTGTGCCCGGCAGGCCCTGGCCTATCGCGAAGGGCGTGCGGTCGAGCCCGGGGAACGCCCGACGACGGAGATGCCGTTCAGCTACGACCGTCTGCCGGCCGAGGATGTCCCGCCTCCACTGTCCTTGCGGCCGGGGGGAGCTTCCGACGGCGTGTTCGGGGTGCCGGCAGGAGATGGAAGGCAGCGATGACGAAGAACAGTCTGAGGCATCTGGTGTCGGTCGCGCTGACCCTGGGGCTGCACGAGGTGGCGGGGGCGGCGGAAACGGGCGCGATGTGGACTGTGTTCCATGGTTCGGCACGGGACAACCGTTCCTCCGAGACGGGATTGCTGCGGCAGTGGCCCGAAGGGGGGCCGCCGTTGCTGTGGAAGGCGACCGGCCTCGGCAAGGGGTACAGCAGCGTGACCCTGGCGGCGGGCCGCATCTTCACGGCGGGCACCGAGGCCGGCCGCACGCACGTGCTTGCCCTGGACATGGATGGCAAGGAACTCTGGCGAACCGACAACGGCGCGGCCTGGCAGACCCGGGAGAACTACGCCGCGGGGTACGCCGGGGCCCGGGCGACACCCACCCTGGATGGGGACCGAGTGTATCACCTGGGCGACACGGGCGCCCTGAGCTGCCTGGCGGCGGCGACCGGCGAGGCCGTCTGGCGCGTCGACCTGCGGGAACGCTTCGGCGCCCAAATCCCCAAGTACGGTTTCTGCGAGTCGATCCTCGTGGAGGACCAACGCCTGTTCTGCGTTCCGGGCGGTCCGGAGGGGGCGCTGGTCTGCCTCGACAAAGCCACGGGGGAGACGCTGTGGGCCAACCGCACGCTGCCGGGACCCCCGGGATACAGCACCCTGCAACGGATCGCCGTGGGCGACCGGCAATGCCTCCTGGGCATGACCGGCACCACCGTGTTCGTGGCCGGGGCCCGGGACGGACGGCTGCTCTGGCACGCCGACTACCGAAATGCCCGCATCAACAATGCCACGGACCCCATCTACCACGACGGCTGCGTCTATGCCACCTCCGGCTACGGCAAGGGCAGCACCCTGTTCCGGCTCACTCCCACGCCGGAGGGCATCGAGGGAACGCCCGTCTGGACCAGTGCCCTTCTGGACAATCACCACGGCGGCGTGGTGCTTCTGGACGGCTGGCTCTACGGCGCCGGACACCAGGCGAAGGGATGGCACTGCCTGGCCTTCGACACCGGGAAACCCGCCTGGACCGCCCCCGGCAAGGGGTCCCTCACCTACGCCGAGGGACGGCTCTATTGCCTCGAGGAACGGGGCACCATGCGGTTGGTGGAAGCCACACCCGAGGCCTTCCGCTGCGTCGGCACCTTCTCCGTGCCCCCCGGGGGAAAGGGCCTGTACTGGGCCCATCCCGTGGTCTGCGGCGGCAGGCTCTACCTGCGCCACGACGCCGTGCTGTACGCCTACGACATCCGGGCACACGGAGACCCCTGAATGTCTCCCACCGTGGCGGGCGTTTGGCCTGCGCAACATCCGGGCGCCCGCAGACCCCTGATCTCGCCGGGATCCGCACGGCGATACGGCAGCCCCCGGGACGGCAGTCGCCAACAGCCATCCTCCGGACTACACTATCTCCGCCGTGGCAATCGTCCCGGACACCACCGGCTCCCCCCGAGCCGACGGCCCCGGGATGCCGCCCGGCGACCCCGCGGCAACCCCGCAGGCCGACGTGACGCGAGCCGTCCTCGAACCGGGGCACGGTGGGACTGCCGCCTCTCCGGGCAGCCTCCGTGCGCCCGGCCCCGGGACGCGAAGCAGGTGATGGGCAGAGGAGACATGGCCGTGAATGGCCTCCCGGAACACCTCGGGACCATCGACTTCCACAACCACGTCTATCCGGGAGCGGACGGCAGACTCGACCGCCATCGGGCCGAGGCGCTCCTCGAAGGCAGCCAACGCCTCGGTATCCACCGAATCTGCGTCTCCCGGCCATTGACCGAAAAATCCCCCTCTCCCACTGAAATCCGCCGGGCGAATGACGTGGTGCTGGAAGCCATGGCGTACCACCCCCGTTTCGTCGGTTTCTGCTTCGTCAACCCGGGCCACGCGTCGGAAGCCGTCGCCGAGTTGCAGCGCTGCATCCTGGGCGAGGGCATGCGCGGGGTCAAGCTGTACCACCAGCACGTCATCTGTGACCCGGTGCAGCGCCCCGTGATGGCCTGGGCGAGGGAGACCGGGGTGCCGGTGCTGATGCACGCGGGCAAGGCCATGGACAGGGCGACGCGGAGACGTCAACCTCGCCTCAGCGATTCGCGCCACTTCGTACGGGCGGCGACCATGTTTCCCGGGACCGTCCTGGTGCAGGCGCATATTGGCGGCGGGGGCGACTGGGAGTGGAACCTGCGGGCCCTGGAGTGCCGCCCGGGGACGTATATCGACATCGGGGGCAGCGTGGTGGACGCGGGCATGGTGCGTCGGACGGTCGACACGGTCGGGGCAGACCACGTTCTGTTTGCCACCGACGGCAGCCTCGAGGAGGGCGTCGGGAAGCTCCTGGACGCCGAACTGGACGAGGCAACGATGCGCCTCATCTGCCACGGGAATGCAGTGCGGCTCCTGCGGCTGGGGGGAGCATAGCCATGTTTGACATCAATGTCGCCGTGGGGCACTGGCCGTTTCGGCGCATCCCCCACCAGAGCGCCGAATCCCTGCGCCATCATCTGCGGCGCCATGGCATCTCGGGGGCCGCGGCAACGCATACCCACGGGCTCTTCTACCGGAACTGCCACGACGCCAACCTCGAACTGGCCGAAATGCTGGCTGCGCACGGGGATTTCTTCGTCGGCATTGCCACCCTCAACCCAGCCTACCCCGCCTGGGAAAAGGACCTCGCGGCATGCGTCGGCGCACTGCGCATGGCGGGGGTCAGACTGGCGCCCGCATACCACAACTACGCCCTGGGAAACGCCTGCGCCCGGGACCTGGTGCGCGCCGCGGCCGCCTGCGGCGTCCCGGTCTTCGTGCCGCATCGGATCGTGGACGTGCGTCAGCGCCACTGGCTGGACACGGAGACCGTTGTCACCCCCGGGGAGGTCATCGCCTTGGCACGGGCAGTGCCCGAGGCCCGGATCGTCTTCCTCGAATACCCTGTCAGCCCGGGCGTCGTGGCGGCGGCCGACGGCACGGTCCTGTGTCCGAATCTGTACGTGGAGACCTCGCGCATGGTGTCGGCCTACGGTCAGGTTCTGGCGGCGGTGGTGCGGGCGGCGGGCCCCGAACGCGTGCTTTTCGGCTCGGGGGCTCCATTCAAGGAAGTGATGCCGGCGACGCTGAAACTGGCCCATGCGGAGCTGACCGAGGCGGAGCGAATCCTGGTGTGCGGCGGCACTGCCGCGAGGTTGCTGGCACGGACCCCCGGGGCGGGTCCCTGAAAGGCGGAGCTGCGGACATGTACGCGCTTTCACCACCGACTCTGTATGCCTTTCGGCGCGCCTTGGCGGAACCACGCTCGCGCAGGCGTATCCAGCGGATGCTGGCCGCTCTCGGGCTTGGCCCGGAGGCCGCCGAAGCGGTGGACGAGGCGCAGATCCCGGACCTGATCCGGCGCCACGGCTGGAGCGATGCCCGTCTCCGACAGGGCCTTCTCGGCGAACATCAGCCCCTCTCCCTGGTGTTCGGTACCCTGCGCTTCGACGACCGCCCCGCCATCCGGCCGGTCCTGGATGCGTGTCCGCCGGGCACATCCTCCCGGCTGGTGGGCGATCTCCTTGGCTACGGGGGCCGGGGGCTGGCCCGGGAACAGTACACATCCCGCCGCGGGGTCTGCCGGGCCCGGGTGCAGTTCGACACCATCTACGGTTGTCCACACGGGTGCAGGTACTGCCCCGGCGGCAAGGTGGCGGTGGTGGCCACGAACCTGGAGGAATTCCTCCACCGGCAGGTCATCCCGGCCGCCGAGGCGGAGCCATGGCAGAAGGTGTTCATGTTCAACTCGGCCCTCAGCGACACCCTCTGCTTCGAGCCGGAGTACGGTCTGTCCAGGCTCCTCGTCGAGTACTACGCCTCCACCGCCGACCAGTGCTACCTCATCCACACCAAAAGCGACAACGTCGGCTTCCTCCTCGACCTCGACCACCGCGGACACACCATCGTCCTCTGGAGTCTGACCGGGGATGCGGCCTGCGAGCGCGTCGAACCGGGCACCCCCTCTGCCTGGGAACGTGTCGAGGCGGCCAGACGCTGCCAGGAGGCGGGCTATCCCATCCGCTTCAAGCTCAAGCCCATCGTCCCCGTCCGCGGCTGGCGCCAGGAATACCGCGACCTGATCGGCAGGCTGCTGAGCCGTACCAGACCCGAGAGCATCGGCCTGTTCCTGCTGGCCTGGATGGACGCCGACGAACTCGAAGGCTGCATCGACCCGGATCTCCTCGACCCCGCCTTCCTGGAGGCGCTCCGGGACCATGCCGAGGAAATGAAGGGCGTGACCGCCGGCCCGTTCCCGCATGCGGCCCGGGCCGAGGTCTACGGCTTTCTGATCGACGAGATCCGGCGCCACGACCGCGACGTGCCCGTGTTCCTGTGTACCGAGACGGTGGAGATGTGGCGCGAGTTCGCCCCCCGCCTCGGGGTCGGGCCGCAGGACTATGTCTGCGGCTGTGGACCCCAGTGCCGGCCCGGGCTGCGGCGACTCGACGAGGTACTCGTTCCAACCGAAATGCGCGCGGCCCCGGCGGCAATCTGAGCTCCGGCAGCAGATTGCTCCGGATGGC
>JAFGRS010000067.1 GCA_016935045.1 Lentisphaeria bacterium
CACAATCCCCCCGAGAGAGTCGCGCTCGGCTCGCGCGACCTACTTCGAGAGAGTCGCGCTCGGCTCGCGCGACCTACCCCCGGCCGGCGCCCCCGACGGCCGAGAACTCCCACGGGATGGTGCGCGGAGGGCCGCACCCCGTACCATCGGGCGTCTACTATGCCGGGATGGGTTTCCTATCGGGGCCCCAGGGTTCTTCGACGCTGAGGCGGTCGCCGGCGAGCGCCATGACATCGGGCAGGTCGAAGTGGCGCAGCATGCCGCGCAGGAAGTTGGCGGCGGGCCAGGCCACGAGGGGGGCGCGGACCCAGGCCCGGCAGTCGAGGGGGCCGTTGCGCAGGGTGATGTGGACGACGCGGGGATGCAGGACGCCCGCGAAGAGGGCCAGGAGTGCTCCCTGGCCGCGGCCGTAAAGGTGGATCCGTTCCGCACCGTTGGCGCGGAGCAGTTCGAGGGTCCGCAGCAGGTCGAAGACGCGCCGGCCGAGGTAGCTTTCCCCGAAGAGAAGGCCGTGTCCGTGCATCATGTAGTCCATGCCGTAGGGCTGGAAGAAGGCGGCGACGCCCTGCGCCTGGGGCAGGGACTCGCCGAGGCCGCGCACATCGAGCGCGTAGAGGGCCTGCCCCGGACAGAGCCCGCGGGTCCAGGCGTCGTTCGTGATGTCCTCTTCGCTGGCGACGTCGGGCAGGACCAGGTGCACCTCGGGTTCGACGTCGAGGGTGTGGGACCAACCCGGCACGAGCAGGCGCTTCTTCAGCACGGCCCGTATCTCGCGTTCGGTTTCCACGGCGTAGCGGGCCCAGGTCTTGCCATCGAGGGACTGGGCCCGGGGGACCCGGTAGTGCGGCACGCCGACGCGTTCGTTCCGCCAGGGCGGGAGGCCCAGCAGCCGGACCAGACGCCGTGTCAGCGCCTCTCCCGTCAGGGGCCGGCGCCGTTTTCCGAGTCGTTCCGCCTGTTCGTCGAGGAGCGCGAACACCGGCCGTGAGCCGGCCCGGATGGTGTTGCCCTCGGGGGTGACCTGGAGGACGCCCATCTCGAGGGGGGTGACATCTTCGAGGCCGGGTCGGGCATCCAGCCCGGCGTGTTTGCAGAAGAACGTGGTCATGGCCTTCTGGTTGTGTTCGCTGTAGCCATGGGTGCTGGGTCCGAGGAACATCTCGATGTTCTCCGGGCGTCCCAGGCGGGCGTAGATGCGGGCCAGGTCGGCGTGGGCTTCCCGGAGGCCGCGGCGGTCGAAGAAGTCGTACTGCTGTCCGAGGAGGAGGAGGGGTTTGGGGGCGCGGGGCGCCATGAGGTCGGCCATTTCGAGTCCGGCGCCGATGACGCCGGGGGGGTACTGCTCGCAATCGGCGGGGAGTTCGTTTTCGAGGTTGTGCAGGAAGGTGGTGACGAAACAGCTCGGGGCGGCCATGGTGAAGCGCTCGTCGACGGCCCAGAGCCACTCGCTCATGGTGCCGCCGCCCGAGTTGCCGGTGAGTCCCACCACGCGGGGGTCGGCGTCGGGACGGCCGAGGAGGTAGTCCAGGCAGCGGATGCCGTCCCAGGCGCGCCACATGCCGTAATACTCCCCGAGGAGTTCCATCTGCTTGCCCATCATGTTGTGGGCCGGGCAGCAGGAGGCGACGCACTCGCGTCCGGGAACATCGATGTACTGATCGCGCTCCCCCTGGTTGCAGGGCTCGTAGATCAGCACCAGGAAGCCGCAGCGGACCAGACGCCGGCAGAATCCCTGGTAGACGGGGGCCGCCTTGCCCTCCATGCTGTGGCCACAGGTGCCGAGTACCACCGGATGGGGACCGCTCCGGTCCGTGGGAACGTAGACATTCGCCGTGACCAGAAAGCCCGGGCGGGATTCGAGGAGCAGTTTCTCGATGCGAAAGGTGTCCTGTTCGACGCCTCCGGTCACCTGCGGCCGCAGGGGTGTGCGGGCGGGGATCGGGGAGAATGCCTTCCGCACGGCATCGAGGCAATGCTCCTGGTAGGCGGCGACGTCTTGCCGGCGGCGGAGGGCATCGAGGCGCGCGGCGCGTTCCCGCCGCAGGGCCCGCAGGCGGGCCACGTAGTCATCGAGAACCATGTGCTGGTAACCCTGGGCAGTCATGAGCGTCCCCTTTGCATTGCAGATTGTCCCACAGGGATCTGGAGCGCCCGCGTCCTGGAGATGCGCTCGGCCGTCGGGGGCGCCGGCCGATACGGGGAACTTTGGCGTGGCGTCGTGCTACACATACTCGACGGTGGCGGGCGGCTTGGGGGTCAGGTCATAGAGACAGCGGTTGACGCCGGGGATGGCGGTGATGCGGCCGCAGATCCGTTCGAGAATATCCCAGGGCAGGCGGGTGACGGTTGCCTGCCGGGCGTCGGTGCTCTCGATGCAGCGCACCACGACGATCTGTCCGAACTCGCGGCGTCCGTGGCGGATGCCGGTGGCGCAGTCGTTGAGGAGCACGGCCAGGTACTGGAAGGCGCCGGTGGCCTGCAGTTCCTCTTCGACGATGGCGGTTGCCGCGCGGACGGTGGCCAGTCGTTCCTCGGTGACTTCGCCGACGATGCGCGCCGCCAGGGCGGGACCGGGGAAGGGGATGCGCTCGGCGATTTCCCGCGGCAGGCCGAGGTGACGGGCTACCGCGCGCACGCCGTCCTTGCGCAGGGTCATGAGCGGTTCGATCACCTGGTAGCCGTAGGCCTCCTGCGGGTCGATCCCGATCTGGGACAGGATGTTGTGCTGACGCTTGATGCCCGCCACGGTCTCCTCGATGTCGGTCAGGATGGTGCCGTGGAGCAGGAACCTGGCCCCGGACTCCTTCACCGCCCGGACGAAGACCTCGCGGTAAAACGTGTTCGTGATCGCCTGCCGTTTCTCCTCCGGGTCGGTGAGGCCGTGCAGGGCTTCGAGGAATTCGGCCCTGGCGTCGACCAGGTCCACCGGCACGCCCAGGTCCGCGAAGAGCCGCACGATGCGCCGCGGCTCGTCCTCCCGCATGAGGGCATTGTCGACGAAGATGGTCTTCATCTGTCGGCCCAGGGCGCGATGCCCGAGGAGGGTGACCACGGAGCTGTCGACCCCGCCACTGAGGGCGTTGATGGCCAGGCCGTCGCCGACCTGCGCCCGGATGTCCGCCAACTGCCCGTCGACAAAGGCTCTTGGATCCATCGCTCGGCTCCTCTGATCCCGTGAGTTTGGGGGTCTTCACCACGAAGCGCACGAAGGACGCGTCGGTTCGTGAAGCGATCAGGGCGCCCCCGGGGCCGTTTCCGGTACGGCGACGCCATGGGCCTTCAGGTACGCCTTGAGTTCGGGAATCGCGATGATGCGGAAATGGAACACGGAGGCGGCCAGGAGCACCCCGGCCCCCGCCTCGACGGCTTCGAGGAAGTGACGCAGCTCGCCCGCGCCGCCCGAGGCCACGATGACCGCCGGGGTCGCCTCGGCCAGGGCCCGGATCAGGGGCAGGTCGTACCCCGTCCTGGCGCCGTCGCCGGCCTTGCTGGTGGGGAGGATCACCTCGACGCCATAGCCCGCCACACGCCGGCCCCATTCCACCGCGTCGACGCCCGTGGCCGTGCGTCCGCCGTCGATGTAGACCTCGTAGCCGGAGGGCAGGGAGGGATTGCGGTCCACGTCGATGGCTACCGTGACCCGGGAGGCGCCGAACTCCCGGATCATGGCCGGGATCACCTCCGGGCTGCGGAAGGCGGCGCTGCTGGTGGACACCTTGTCCGCGCCGGCTTCGAGGACCGCCGCCGCCGAAGCCACGTCCGCGATCCCACCCCCGACGGTGAAGGGCACCGTGGTAGCCGCGGCGACGTTGCGTACGACGTCGAGCATGGTGCGCCGGCCCTCGACGGTGGCCGTGATGTCGAGGAGGGCAAGCTCGTCAGCCCCCGCCGCGCAGTAGGCCCTGGCGCATTCGACCGGGTCACCGGCGTCGCGGATGTCGACGAAGTGAACGCCTTTGACGACGCGCCCGTTGCGCATATCGAGGCAGGGCATGATGTGGACGGGGGCATCGCTCATGATCGCTTTCCTCCGAACCGGGCTCTGGGTACGGGCATGCCGAAACGGGGAGCGGTCCCCGCGGCCGGCAAAGGGTTCCGCCACACCATACACGCCGTTGCTGCCGCCGCCAGCGTGTCCCGTTGCCCTTGCGTACCGCCTCAGTCAACGCCGGGATGCTCGCGGTACGCTCGCGCTCCAGGGGGATGGAACGCCCGCGTTCGCGCGGGCATCGCGGGCTCCAGCGGGGATGATCTGGACGATTCCGGCCGCGCGGGCCGGGGGGTTACCGCGAACCCGCGCCGTTCCCCGGGCGGCAGTTCAGCTCCCCTTGCGGGGCGGGGCTTCATCGAGTTTCCAGCGTGGGCCCTCGATGAGGGGCGTGCGGAACTGGGCGCGGATCCGCCCGGTTTTCTCGAGATGGTCGAGGCAGGCCCGCAAGCAGCCCCGGCCGACGCACACGGCGAGGTGTCGGAAGCGGTCCTTGCAGAACTGGTTGTAGCTCGGTTTGGCGCCCTCCTCCTCGCGACCGTTCCAGAAGGGGGAGTACCTCGGGTCGTCGCCGCGGTGGACGATCCCGCAGGCGCGGCAGTCCAGCGGCGCGTGCGCGAATTCCCGATCCTCGATGGTGAAGCGGACGCTGCGTTCCCTGCCGATGGCGCCGGCCTCGCAGGCGCGGACGCACTGGCCGCACTCATCGCAGATGCGCCCGCGGAAGAGCGGCGTCGGTTCGAGTTCCGCGTCGGTCAGGACACCGAACACGCGCTGCCTCGGTCCGAACTCGGGGGTGAGGAAGACCTTGGACATTCCCAGTTCGCCGAGGCCCGCCGCCACTCCGAGGACACGCAGCGAGAGGATGCCGTCCGGTCCGGCGGGCTGGTCGTCCCGGATCTGGCGTCCCGTATGGGGATGGAACGGGTTGTGCACCGGAACGCTGGTGCAGCCGTGCTCTTCGAGGAACAGGACGATGCGGCGCAGGATGCGCGGCGCCTCGACCTCGTTGAGGTACCAGTACGAATCGCAGTTGTAGGACTGCCAGTAGCATCCCTCCTCGACGGCCTTGAGGGTCCCCCTGGCCTGGGGCAGCGCGATGGCGATGGCCGTCCGGGCCTGGGGGAAGATCGTGTGCGGGTGGCACTCGGGGGGCGCCGCCGCGAAGCGGGACATGGGGGCGAAGCCGACCAAGGCCGCGCCGCTCTCGATGGCGACTCCCCGCACTGCCTGCGTCCAGCTGTCCATGCGTTGCTCCTGACTCCGGTATTCCGATCCGGCGGCACCTGGGTGATACGGGTTGCAGGACCGTCCCGCAGCAATGTCCCGCAACCTCGAAGCGGCTGGTCGCGCGAGCCGAGCGCGACGGTCTTGAAGTAGGTCGCGCGAGCCGAGCGCGACGGTCTTGAAGTAGGTCGCGCGAGCCGAGCGC
>JAFGRS010000549.1 GCA_016935045.1 Lentisphaeria bacterium
GCCGCGTCACGGCAGCCCCCGCCTCGCGGCGCGAAGAGGAAGCCACTCTCGCCGTTGCCGAAGGCCACGGGCGTGTCCCCGAGGATGGGATCGAGGGCGGCAACGGGCGGGATCACGGCATCCACTCCCCGGCCCAGTCCGCTGATGTCGTTGAGCCAGCGTTCCCAGACGGCCTGGCGCAGGTAGTAAAGCCGGACGTGGAGTTTGCCGTTGCCGGCTCCGGGGATGACGCGGTACGCCCACGCCAGTCGATCGTCGGGCAGAGGCGCCTGGCGGCGCAGTTCGAAGGCGACCGCATGGCGGAGTTCGTCGGCCCGCAGTGCCGGTATGTCGAGGTCGACCACGCCGGCGGCGAGGTCCTCGGCGCCGACGACCAGCACGGTGGACTCCCCGAGGCCCAGGGCCCGCAGGCCGTTCGCGAGGGTTTCGGCCACGCTGCTATCGGCGCCCGCATCCGCCTCCCAGCAGGCCACCACGCGACAGGTCCGTCCCGAACGGCGCACCGCAAGCCCTCGGCAATGGCCGCCGGCCGTCCACGTCAACGCCGCGGCGCGTGTTCCTGTGAAGGTGGTCATCCGTCCAAGGGTCTTTCTCTCGTGGGACAGACCGTGGAGTCTCCCGTGGGGGGGACATCAAGGGTTACAACGTAGTTCCGACCATGGGGATTTGCGAGCCTGCGGGGGGATGCTTCGGGACTGATTCAGAAAGGGGAACGGTGCAGGAGTGGGCGTGTTGCCGGCGCGCGTCAGGGAGGTCTGCTTCCCGGACCGGTGTCCCACTGCCGCAGGGACAGCGGCGGCGGCGAGCACTCCGCCCGACCCTGGAGCGGCCCCGGGTCTGCCTTGCATCGAGGCAGGGGGTTCACTCGGCCGCCTGCCGGTCCCGGTACTGGATGTAGGACTCACGCAGGGAGATGTAGTGGTCGATGGCGACCTCTTTGCTCTTTTCGTAGTCGCCGAGGCGCAGGGAGGTGTGGTTGATGCGGTCGCAGGCCCGGATGCCCAGGCGCAGTCCGCTCTCGCCGATGTAGTTCAGGGGATCGAGGAAGGCATCCGCGACGAGTCCCGCCCCGTCCCGGCAGCTCGATGGCCCGAGGGCGGGAAGGGTCAGATACGGGCCATGGCCCAGGCCGTACCGTCCCAGGGTCTGGCCGAAGTCCTCGTCGTGTTCCTCGATCTCGAACACCGTCTCGGCCAGATCGAGGTATCCCCCCACCCCCGCGGTCGTGTTGACCAGGAAGCGGCTGAGTTCGTCCAGGAGGTCGCTGGTGCGGCCCTGCAGCAGGCAGTTGACCGCCCGTCGAGGCATGGCCGCGTTGCGGAACACGTTGGCGACGCCCTCCCGGACGCTCTCCGGCAGGATGCGCGCATAGCCGGTCGCGAGGGGTTTGAGGACCCAGAAGTAGAGCCTGTCGTTGACCTGGTACAGGCCTCGGTTCACGGGCTCGATGGGGTCGGCGACGGCCCGGGCCTCCATCTCCTCGTCAAAACCCGCCATGTCGTCGTCCGCCGCCCGCATTCCCGGGCCGGGACACCCCAGCAGCAGACCGGCCGCCAGAATCAGAACGCCAGTCCCCCGTCGATAGTCCGGAACGCCTGCCATCATGCCATTCTCCTCGAATTCTACTTTGCGCCCCGCTTCTCGCGCAGGGCACGCACCTTGGACTCGAGCACATCCATGATCTTCTCCCGCGACCGCAACGGGGCCAGTTCCGTGCGCCAGTTGCGCACCAGGCTGACCCCCTCGACAATGAAATTGCGCACCCTCCAGGCCGTCAGGGTCTCATCGTAGACGAGGGTGTACCCGGTCTTGACAGGCGCCCCCTCGGCGGGCGTGAACACGACGTCGAGGGTCAGGGAACCGTCCGTCCGCAGAATTCCGTCGAGGATCTCGATGCCGATGCGGTCGGCGTTGGCCGGGTCTTCCGAGACGATATGGTGTTCGACCTGGGTCAGGTAGTGCAGCACCACGTAGTCGCCGAACACGCGGGAGAACTCCTCCATCTGCTCGTCGTTGAAGAGGGGACGGTTCCGCGCCAGGACCCAGCGACTGATGCTCTGCCAGTCGAAACGCTCGTCCAGGAGCGAGCGCATGGCATCCAGGAACCTCTCGTTGTTCTCGGGCTTGATCAGCTCCCGGTCCCGGAACAAGGCCAGGATCCGATCCGACGTCTCCCGAATCTGCTCCCTGGCCAGGGCAGGGTCCCCCGCCCCGGAGGCGCCCCGGACGCAGCCCAGAACCACCACCGCCGCCCACAGCGCGCGCAGCATCGCTTTCCGTACGCACATCGTCTGCACCTCCATGGATATGTGCCTTGGCCTGGTGGATTCACGCGGCGGGTGATCGCCCGCCGCGTGAATCCATGAAGTCAGGTACCACCGGCTGAGCCGGGCGCTTGTTGGACGCTTCGCTTGGGCCGGTCAAACCGGCCGCACCTGCACGGCCGGCTGAAGCCGGCGTACAGCGATGCGTGTCGTGGCCGCGGCGAGTCCGCCCAGCCGTCTCGGTATCTCCCCGGGCCGGCGCTCGCCGGCTGCCCAGGGCGCTGTTTCGCGGTCATGCCGCATGGATACCGCGAACCCGCCCGGAGCCGGGCGGGCATGGCGGGTCCGAGACGTCAGGTCAGTCGCCCTTGCCGAAGACGAGTTTCGAGATCAGTTGTTCGAAGTCCACCGCGGGTTCCGTCTCGACGATCTGCCCGCCGTCCCCGATCAGGGTCTCGTCGCCCCCCGGGGAGATGGTGATGTAGCGTTCGCCGATGAGCCCGCGCGTGCGCACCGAGGCGATGGCGTCGGCCTGCAACGGGACCCGGGCCGTGATCTGCATGCTCACCAGGCCGTTGTAGTCTTGGATCGTCACCGCCTTGACACGGCCGATATCCACCCCGGCCAGGGTCACGGGGGCGCCCACACGCAGGCCCCCGACATCCGCGAACACCGCCTGCACCTCGTACCCGGCCCCGCGGATGACCTCCCGCCGGGCCAGGCGAACGGACATGTGGGCCAGGCAGAGCACGCCGGCCACCACGAACAGGCCCACAACGATCTCGACACCACGTCCCGCTCTCACGTTCCGGTCCTCCTCACCTTCGCGGCCCCGGCGTCCGGCGGGGCTCCATCTGCGCATCGTCCCCTCGGAGCATCGCGACGACCACCTCGTCGTCGGAAGCGAGCATGTCGTCCGGAGTGCCGACGAACCGCAGCCGGCCGTCGTGCAGGAGACCGACGTGCTCGACGATCTCGAAGATGCGCGGGATCTGATGGCTGACAATGATGCCGGTGAAACGCAGGTTCCTGTGGCACTGCGCAATGAGCTCGAGGATGGCGTGGGCGGTGATGGGGTCGAGTCCGGTGGTCGGCTCGTCGAAGAAGATCAGTTCGGGTTCCAGCACCAGGGCCCGGGCCAGGGCCGCCCGCTTGACCATGCCCCCGCTGATCTGGGCGGGGAGCTTTCCTTCCGCCCCCGCGAGGCCGACGCGGGCCAGGGCCTCGGACGCCCGGCGCGAGACGTCCTCCTCTTCCAGCCTCATGCATTCCCGGAGCGGGAAGGCGACATTGTCGTAGACGGTCATCGAGTCGAACAGCGCTCCGCCCTGGAACACGAATCCGAAGCGGCGGCGCAACCGTCTGAGTTCGTGGGCCCCCAAGGAGGCGAGGTCCTGTCCATCGATGCAGACACGCCCGCGGTCGGGCCTGAGCATGCCCGCCAGGTGGCGCAGCAGGACGCTCTTGCCATGGCCGCTGCGACCCACCAGGGCCATGAAGTGGCCACGCGGCACCTCGAAGGAGACCCCGCGCAGCACGGGGACCCCTTCGAATGCCTTGTGCAGGCCGACTGCCTGGATCATCGCACCGCGCTCCTCAGAACAGAGCGGACGTCATGAAGTAGTCCCACACCAGGATCAGCACGGAGGACAGCACCACGCCCTGGGTGGTCGCGCGGCTCACGCCTTCGGCCCCGTAGCCGCAGGTGTAGCCCTTGTAGCAGGATACCCAGCAGATGATGACGCCGAAGCTGAGGGACTTCCAGACGCCCGCGGCAATGTCCCTGGTCTCCAGGTACTGGGCGATTTCGCCGAGGTAGGTGCCGCCGCTGACCCCGAGGACCCTGACGCCGATCAGGTAGCCGGCCCAGATGCCGATCACGTCGAACATGGCGGACAGCAGGGGCATGGCCACGACGGCCGCCACGAGATTGGGGACGACGACATAGCGGAACGGGTTGAGCCCCATCAGTTCCATGGCGTCGAGCTGCTCGCCGATCCGCATGATGCCGATCTCGGCCGTGATGGCCGAACCCCCTCGCCCGGTCACCATCAAGCCGGCAAGCACCGGCCCCAGTTCCCGGACCAGGGCAAGGGCAACCAGGGGACCGATGAAGGCATCCGAACCGAAGCGGCTGAGGGCGTAGAACCCCTGCAGGGTCAGCACCATCCCGGTGAAGGCTCCGGTCAGGGCGATGACGAGGACGGACTGGGCCCCGATGAAGAACAGGCGCCGGAGGCACAGGCGCGGCTTCCAGGGCGGGGTGACGGCATAGGCGACCATGCCGCCCAGGAAGACGCCCATCCTCCCGGCCCGGCGCATGGCCCGCAGGGCCGCCCTGCCAATGGTCTCCAGGCAGTCCAGTATCCTCACCGTGATTCTCTTCCGTCCAACCCGGGTGCCCGGGTGCGGGGGCCATGGTTCTGTGGGCGGGCCATGCTCCATGGACCTCTTCGGGCTTTGGGCACGCACACCCTATCGCATCAACCCGCGAAAGCAAACCCGGACCCGGTGGCAGAGCCATGCCAGTGACAGCCGGAAGGGCCCGGGAACCGACCCATGCCTTTCCGCCTGCCCGGAGGCGGAGCACGGCGGGAAGCGGCCCCGTCTCGCGGTTCCGGGACGTGGCCTGCCGCGGTCGATCCTGCCCGGCGGCGGAGCACGGCGGGGAGCGGCCGCGTCCCCTATTCACTGCCACTGGCGATGCCAGAGGGCCCACGTCTGCCGGGCGTTGTCGCCGTACGCATCGGGTCGCCGAATGTCGGCCAGACGCGCCACCAGGA
The DNA here is from genome assembly GCA_016935045.1 of Lentisphaeria bacterium. Classification (GTDB taxonomy): domain Bacteria; phylum Verrucomicrobiota; class Lentisphaeria; order Oligosphaerales; family JAFGRS01; genus JAFGRS01. The sequence continues at coordinate 5,048 of JAFGRS010000549.1, forward strand.
AGCGCCGTGTCACGTCCCCGTCGGAGGACTGGGCCGCGGCCTCGATGGCTGCCACGCCCGACTCGACAAAGGAGAAACGGTTCATGATCCTGGCGGTCAGGTCGGCCCCCAGGCTCTCGTCGAGGGGAATGGCGTCCCGCTGCCAGCTCTCGCGCGCCTGGAGCACGGCTTCGAGTTCGGTCTCGGAGAGGTTTCCGTGGCTGCGGAGGAGGTCCGGCGAACTGGAGAAGAAGGATGGTCTGCGCCCCCCACGGTTGCCGGGGAAGGTGATCCCGCGCGGGGGAATCAGGCGCACACCGGCCTGGAGCACGTCACGCCAGCCCGGCAACCAGTAGACCTCTTCGCGGAACTGCATGGGGGCGTCCCGGGGCAGGTCCCCCAGACCCTCGGCGAGGTACCCGTCCCGCTCCATGCCGCGGAGGTGCAGCTGGTCATCCCCGTCGACGTAGTCCGCGGCGATATCCAGGAAGGTCTCCACCCGTTCCCGCCATTCGATGTCCTCCGGGGAGATGTTCTGCCGCAGTTCCTCCCCCGGCTGACCGCCCGAGAAATCGATGCCCCGTTCGGCGTCATAGAGGGCCACCAGGCCACGCATCCCTGCGCTGCTGTGCGGGCGGCCGTCCAACATCCAGGGTTCCGCTTCGGGGTCCGTTCGTTGCGGAGAGAGGCGCCCGAGGGTCCTGTCGGCGAAGAGCCTGCGGTCCACCAGGTGCAGCCAGAAGGCACGGTCGGCGGCGGATTCCGCGACGTACTTCAGCCGGCTGCGTTCCGCCGCCACCGCCGACTCCCGGGCAATCGTCTCGCTGAGCAGCATCACGTGGGCGGCAAGCACCGCCGCCACCGCGGCACTCCCCATGACCACCACCAACGCCATCCCGCCCTGCGCGGGCGGCGCGGAACGGCCAGGCCCCGTTGGCGAAAGGCACATGCGCACGGTTCACCCCTCCTTGGCCGGTTCCCACTTGCCCCAGCGCTCGCGGAACCCCGAACCCGCCGTGCGGCGCAGCCAGGATTCCACCCGACCGTCGCGCCAGTGGACAGTCATCAGTACCGCCAGGGGCGCCTCCGCGCGTTCCACGTCCCAGGTATCGACCCATTCCAGGCGGTCGCCCCACTCCCCGGCATCGTCGGCTTCCCAGTCGGCATACAGGAAGCTCACCCGGTCCACGTCCTCGGCGAGGACGGCGGTGCGGGCGGTGTCGATGCTGACGTCGGGATCGAGATAGGGGCGTTGGGTGTAGAAGGCCACCAGGCGCCCGTCCTCGGCGAAGAGTTCCAGGAAGCGGAGGGCCCCGTCGTCGGCGTGGGCGACGGGGTGGAGATAGGCCAGCCGGATGTAGTCCGGGTCGCCGATGAAGAAGGGGACCGTCTGGCCGTCCTCGTCCCGCCAATCGAACGGGACCAGGTTGCTCAGGATGCTGTCGACGGCGCGGTCCAGAGCGAGAAGGCGGTGGAAACGGGCGTGCTCCGCCCGCAGTTGCTCCCAGGAACGCACCATCTCCCGCGAGAAGGAGACCATGACCAGCGCCACCAGGGTGAAGATCACCAGGGCGACGAGGACCTCCACCAGGGTGAAGCCCCCCTGGCGCCGGGGACAGCCGCGCGGCCCGCAGCGCCGGAACGGCGCCTGCCGGGACTGCTCTGGGAAGACCCTACTCACAGTCGTCCTCGCGGACCACCTTCTGCACGGTACACTCGGCCATGGCATTGCCCGACGTGTCAAACACCCGGATGTGGAACTCGCCCAGGACCCAACCTTCCTGGGGCTCGATACCGGCCTCGTCCAGCCCCTCCTCCACCGCGGTCAGGGAGCACTGGCAGGAGAACCCCTCCGGCAGCAGCCCTTCCGGGACGTCGGCACGGGGTCCCCCAAGCAGGTAGAGTTCGGCGGCCTGGGCAAGGATGTGTTCGCGGCCCCAGCGCTTCTCGGCCCGGAGAATACGCGCCCGGGCACCGCCCAGGACGCTTGTGGCCAGCACGGCGGCCATGGCCAGAACCGCCGCCGCTATCATGACTTCGAGGAGGGTGAACCGAGACCGGACGCCGGAACACATCCCCCCCGTCCTGCCCGGACGCGCTCTCCATGCCTTCCCCGCCGCCGCCACGACGACGCCGGGAGATGCGCCGCCCGACCCCGGTCTGTGCATGGTCACGTTCATGGAACCACCCGCTTGACATCCCGCGCCGCCACCGTCGTCCATAGCAACGAACGGGACCCCTGCCGGCTTGGGAATCGCGGGGACCCCGGGCCCCGGCACGCACAAGCAGCGCCCAGGCAGCACCTTCTCCTCCGGGCAGGGACAGGGATCCCTGTCCGCAGGTGCGTGGGAGGTGGGGATGCATCCTGCCCGGTACCGGTGCCGGCCTGCGCTGGGAAATGCGGCGTTGGTGCTCGAGGCGGGATTCGAACCCGCACGGGTGTTACCCCACTAGGCCCTCAACCTAGCGCGTCTGCCAGTTCCGCCACCCGAGC
>JAFGRS010000550.1 GCA_016935045.1 Lentisphaeria bacterium
GGACTCGCCCTGCGGTGCCGCCGGCGCCCGTATCCTGGGTCAGGTGGGCGATGCCCGGTGCGTACCGGCGCTCGCGGAGCTGGCTCTCCTGCGTGGAGAGGCCGCGGCTGGGGCCCGGCAGGCCCTGGTGTGTCTGCCGGGTCCGGAAGTCGCCGCCGCCGTGCGTGGCCTGGCGGCGAGTGGGAACCCAGCCCTGCGCCGGCTGGCGGCGGAACTGCTGGCGGAACGGCTGCGGGAGGGAAGCCTGCCCGACCTGGTGGCCCTGGGGGCCGACCCGGATCGGGCGGTGTCCCGGCGCGCTTGGGACACCATAGGCGATTTCGCGGCTGGCGCCCTCGTGCCGGATCTGGTGAATCGTTGGGCCACGCTTCCCCCGGGCAACCGCGACGACGCCCTCGGCGCCTTGGCGCAGATCGCCCGGCGTACCGGCGCCGCGGGCACGATCGCCGACGGCCTGCTGCGCGTTGCGGGGCCGGGATCCGGGCTCCACGGCGAGGTCCTCGGGAACCTCTACCGGCTGCCGTGCGACCAGGCAGACGCGGCTCTGCGGGATGCCCTCGGCAGCGCCGATCCGGCGCTGCTCGAAGCCGCCGGAAGGGGTCTGCTCAAGTGGCGTTCGAGCCCTCCCGTCCAGGCGGTTGCGGCGCTCCGGCAGGCCTTGGCGAGCCCTGCTCCCGAGGCGGTGAAGACGGTTCTCGCGAAGGCGCTGGAACACCTCACGGCGCTGGCCGCGCGGAACCTGTGCGAGGGCCGGCCGGTCACGTCTTCCCATCCCTGGCAGGGCCAGTGGGCGCCGGAACTGGCCGTGGACGGGGTCATTGCAATCACGTCCTACTGGAGCTGCGCCGTGTCGCCTTCTGCCCTGACGGTCGACCTCGGCGAGGCGCTGCGGGTGGCCGCGGTGCGCGTGGTCAACTATTGGGACGGGAAGCGCTTCTACCAATACACGGTGGAACTCTCGGGAGACGGAACTGCCTGGACCCGGGTGGCCGATTGGTCGCACAACACGGCGCCGGCGACCGGGGAGGGCATCCTGCATCGTTTCGAACCCCGGCCGGCGCGCCATGTGCGCGTCACGATGCTCAGGAACAGCGCCAATCCGGGGATGCATGTCGTCGAAGTGCAGGCGTTCAGCGACGTCCCGGAGCCGGAGTGAGGGCCCCACGATGCGTCAGGACACGTTCATTCCTTCCCTGTCGCCCACGGGATGTTCCCGGCGCGCCTTCCTCGCGGCAGCGGGGACGGGCGTGCTTGGGATGCCCCTTCTGGTTCCGGCTCGGGCCCTTGGCGGCGACGGTACGGTGGCTCCTGCCAACCGCATTGCCGTGGGGTTGATCGGCTGCGGTAGCCGGATGGGCGGGGTTGCGGCGGCCCTGGCCCGGGTGGCCGGGGTCGAGATTCGGGCGGTTTGCGACGTCTTCGGCCCCCACCGGGAACGCTTCCGTCAGCGTTATGGGCTGGGACTGGGGGACACGTACCGCGACCTGCGCGAGCTTCTGGCGCGGCCGGACATCGATGCCGTGGCGATCGCCACCCCCGACCACTGGCATGTGGCCGCCGGCATCGCGGCGATCAAGGCAGGCAAGGATGTCTACTGCGAGAAACCGCTGAGCAATACGGTAGCGGACGGGCGGGCCCTGGTCAAGGCGGCGGCCCGGTACGGCGCGGTCTTCCAGCATGGGACCCAGCTGCATTCCTACGCTGGCGTTCGCCGTGCCTGTGAGATGGTGCGCAACGGCCGCATCGGCCGGCTGCGGGAGATCCTCATCGGCTCGCCCCCCGGGCGGGAGACGGGAGTCCATCCCGAGATGCCCGTGCCGGAAGGATTGGATTACGATCTGTGGCTGGGGCCGGCCCCTCGGGCGCCCTACACCGCGGCGCGCGTATTTGCCCACGAGGGATTGCCGGGATGGTATTTCGTCAGTGACTGCAGCAAGGCGGGCTGGATTGCCGGCTATGGTGTCCACGATCTGGACATTGCCCAATGGGCCCTCGGTCAGGAGCGCAGCGGGCCGGTCCGTATCGAAGGCAGGGCGGTGTATCCCCGGCAGGGCCTCTTTGACACCGCCCTGACCTTCCGCATCGAGTTCACGTATGCCGACGGGAACCGGATTGTGATGACCGACACGGCGCAGAATCGGCACGGGGTGACGTTTGTCGGCGAGGAGGGCCGGATCTTCACGCGCGGCGACATCGAGGCCGAACCCCGCAGCCTCCTCAAGGAATACCCCCGGCCCGGCGACGTCCGGCTCTACCGCAGCCTTGACCACGCCCAGAATTTCGTCGATTGCGTCCGCTCGCGGAGGGAGACCATCACTCCCCCGGAGATCGCGCACCGGGCCACCAGTACCGCGTTGCTCGGGGACATCGCCTGCCGCCTCGGCAGGCCCCTGCGCTGGGACCCGGAGCGGGAGACCTTCGTGGGGGACGCCGCGGCGAACCGCCTGCTGGCCGGTGTCTGGCGCTGGCCGTGGATGACGTAGGGTTCCGGCATGCGGGTTCCTGGCCCGCTGCAATGGCATGAGGAGTCGCGGATGGAGAGCACACTGGGCGTTCTCGTGCACGGTGCGGGGTGGGTATCGACCCAGCACATCGAGGCATTTCGCCGCAATCCCGCCACCGAGATCGTGGCGATCTCCAGCCGCAGGCTCGGGAGTGCCCGGGCCAGGGCCGCGGAGGCGCATCTGGATGTGCCCTGCTTCGACAGCCTTGAGAAGGCCCTCGATACCCCGGGGGTGGACATCGTCAGCGTCTGTACCCCGCAGCATGTCCATGCCGAAAACGTCCTCCTGGCCGCGGCCGCGGGCAAACACCTTGTGATCGAGAAGCCCGTTGCGACCGGCATGGCGGACATGTGGGCCATGCGCGAGGCCGTGCGCCGGGCCGGGGTGAAGACCGTCGTGTCCTTCGTCCTGCGCTGGAATCCGTGGTTCCGCACCCTGAAGAAGCTGATTGCGGAGGGTGCCCTCGGCAGCATCTACGCGGTGGAGGCCGATTACCAGTCGAACATCGCCAGTTGGTGGTCGGGATATGAGGCTGCGCGGCGCCTGGCGACCGGCGTTTCCGCCATGCTCGTGGGCGGTTGCCATGCCCTGGATGCGGCGCGCTGGTTTGCCGGCCGCGGCGAGGAGGAGGCCGCCCGAGTCGAGGAGGTCTTTGCCTGCCGGGGTGGATGGCGCAAGGGGTGCGGGCGCGAGTACAACTACCTCGAACGGAGCTGGCGGACGGGCATGCCGCCGCTGGAATACGAGGGGTACGAGGTCTACCTGCTGCGCTTTGCCGGGGGCGTGGTGGGCAAGGTCTCGGTCAACCTGGACTGCATCATGCCGTACACCTTCCCGATCGAGATCTTCGGCGACCGCGGGACGGTAAAGGACAACCGGATGTGGTCCCACCTCTTCCCGGGACAGACGGACTGGATTCCCATCCCCACCGTCCTCCCCGATTCGAGCGATGTCGCCCATCACCCATTCCAGGCCCAGATGGACCACTTCGTCACCTGCATCCGCGACAACCGTGAATCCCACTGCAACCTCGAAGACGCCTTCCACACCCATGAGGTCGTCTTCGCCGCCCAGGAGTGCTATCGCACCGGACGGCCTGTCCGCCTGCCTCTCCCGCGAGGTCGCCGACGGAAGGGGGAATCCCACCCCGGTTCACGGTCGAGCAAGGCCTGACCACGCGGACACTCAGAACGCACCCGTTGGCGCCGAGAGAACGTCGCCTCGACGGGATATCGGACTGTTTTCCGGACGCCAGGGCGGTGCCGATGTCCGGAAAACGGTCTCCTGGCGGCTGGGGTCGGACCCCGGACCGGCGACGCCGGGGTACGTTCGCTGGATGCGGCGTGTGGCGGGGTACGGGGTTTGGGCATAGGTTTCCAGCGACGGACGGCGGCGTGGCAGCGGCTGTCCGAGCTGGACGGGGGGTGTTGTGAACGCAGCGCCGGCAATCGGTTTGAGCACGGCCAGCCTGGCGGGGCGACCTCTCGAAGAGGTCCTGCAACGGGGTCTGGCCCTGGGCTTCGGCGCCGTTGAGGTCCTGGGTTTCGAGGGGGAACGTCACAGTCAGGGAGACCTGTGCGGCTTCGCCTTTGCCGAGCGCCCAACGGCAGACGTGGAGCGTCTGCGGGGTCTGCTGGCGGGATACGGCCGCATCAGCGTGCATGCGCCCTTCATCCTGGCGCCGTTGCTGACGGCCAATCCGGGCATTGCGCGGGAGGTCAGGCGCCAGGTCGGGGCCTGCATCCGCGGCATGGCGGCTGTTGGCGGCAGCGCCTGCACCGTGCATCTGAATGGCATGCCCTTCAAGACCCCGGCCGAATGGCGCCACGAGGCCGTTCTGGTGCTGCGCAGTCTCGGGGATGCGGGGGTGGAGGCCGGCGGTGTCGTGGTGGCGCTCGAGACCGGCTTCCCCAACAGCGAAGAGGAGTTCTGTAGCCTGCTCGAGACGGTGGGCCACCCCTGCGTTGGGGCCTGCATCGACACCGGGCACATCGTGCACTACTATCCGGGAGGGGAGCGGGGCACGCAGGCGGGGGTCGAGCACCACAACGGCATTCTGAACCGGATGGTGGCGCGCCTGGGTGCGAAGGTGGCCCTGTTTCATGTCCACGACAACCGCCGCGAGGACTTCCGTGATCACCGTGCACCGGGTCGCGGCATCATCGACTGGGAGCGTCTGCTGGCGACGGTTCGTCGGCACTGCGGCGATGCGCCGATGCTGCTCGAACTCGAAGAACCCGATTTCGAGGACGCCCTGCGCGAGGGCGCCGCATGCTTGCGCAGCGCCGCGGCGGCGGGGTAGACTCTCCGACCTGCCGCGAGTATGCGGCAGCCGATACGGACCGGGTCGGCTTCTCTTCACTCGCGGGCCGGAAGACGGTGGCTTGGCCTCTGAGGAAGCACAGAAGGAGTCGACGGTGACAAGGGGGTTCGGACCATGGCGCGGTTCCGTCCCGGTTTTTCCGCGGCGTGGGTTCTGGGGATTCTCTCCTGTCCATTGGGGCACTGGGTGGAACGACCATCGTCGTCAACCATGACGGTTCTCCGTCGAAGGGACTGCTGCACAAGCTCGGGATCCTGCTCGCAGGGGGAGGCCATACCCTGACCAGCGCCTACCTGGGAGCGCGACTTTCCTACCCCTGCAACCATCCCTCACACCAGGGCGACGAAGCCAGGCCGGCAGATCCCTTGCACCTCGACCGCGGCCGCTGGTGCGAGTGCGCGGCGGGCTCCAGCGCGTCTCCTCCGGGCGTCCCACGTGTGCGCGCCCTGCGAGCTACACGGTGCGGCCTGGCCGGACTGCGCTCGAGGACCGGGAGCAGGCGCAGGGATTCCCGCGCGGACCGCCGCCGGCCATGGGTCGAAGCGCTTCCCGCAGGGGAGTCTGGGGTCCTGCGGGGCGCGTTTCAGCCCGTTCCGATGGTCACTCCTTCGGCAGGTCGACCCAGGCGCCCGCGGCAGCCGACTTCAGCACGGCGGCGCAGACCTTCTGGGTCTGGAGGGCGTCGCGGAAGGTCGGTGCGCAGGGCTTGCCGGCGGCAATGGCGACGAGGAAGTCGGCGAGTTGGTGCACGAAGGACTCCGCGTATCCGATCTGGAGTCCGGGCACCCACCAATGGTCCATGTAGGGCTGTTCGCCGCCGTGGTCGGTGACGTGGATCGAGCGCCAGCCCCGCAGTTTCCCTTCGTCGCCGTGGCTGAACCACTCGAGCCGGTGCAGATCGTGCAGGTCCCAGCGGATGGAGGCGTGTTCGCCGTTGATCTCGAAGGTGTAGAGCGCCTTGTGTCCCCGGGCATAGCGGGTGGCCTCGAAGTTCCCGAGGGAGCCGTTGGCGAAACGGCAGAAGAAGGTGCAGGCGTCGTCGATGCCCACGGGTTGGGGTTTGCCGGTGTCCGCGTGCATGCGTTCCTTGACGAAGGTCTCGGTCATGGCATTGACGCGCGTGATGGGCCCGTTGTGCCAGAGGGCGGTGTCGATGCAGTGGGCGAGCAGGTCGCCGGTGACGCCGCTGCCGGCGGCCGCGACATCGAGTCTCCAGGTGGCCGTGCCTCCCTGGGGTACGTCCGGGGAAATGGTCCAGTCCTGCAGGAAGTTGGCCCGGTAGTGGAAGATGCGTCCCAGCTTGCCTTCGTCGATCAGCATCTTGGCGAAGGTGACCGCGGGGACGCGGCGGTAGTTGAAGGAAACCAGATTGGGGACCCCCGCCTTATCGACGGCGGCGACCATGCGCCGCCCCTGTTCGACATCGAGGGCGAGGGGTTTCTCGCAGAGGATCATCTTGCCGGCCTGGGCCGCGGCGACGGCGATTTCGGCGTGCAGGTTGTTGGGCACGCAGATGTCCACCAGGTCGATATCCTTCCGTTCCACCAGGGCGCGCCAGTCCGTGACCCAGGACTCGTACCCCCAGCGGGCAGCGAATTCCCGCACGGCGTCCTGCCGGCGGCCGGCGACGGCCTTGAGGATCGGTTGGAAGGGGATGTCGAAGAAGGCGTTCACCTGGCGATGGGCGTTCGTGTGGGTGCGCCCCATGAAGCCGTAGCCGATCATGCCGACATTGAGTTTCTTCATCCCTGCTTCCTCCGTTTCCTTTGTCGACCCGGGCCAGATTCCCGGGACCGTTCCAGCCGATGCACAGGCCAACCGCCCAGGACCGCCGAGGACGGCGGGCTCCAGGGACCGCGCCAGGGCTACCGCCGAGGACGGCGGGCTCGAGGGAGCTTCGAGTACCTCAATCCCAGGACCAGCCGTGGGCATCGCGCACGGCCAGCATGGCGCCGAGGATGCGGTTCCAGGTTTCGGGTTTGCGCATCACCTCGTTGGGGAACATGCAGCCATCCCAGCAGATCTGCGGGATGGCGCGGGTGAGTTCTCCCGTTTCGTCGCGCAGCCAGAAGCCGGCATGGCGGGGGATGTCGAGCTTGCCGTTCGGGTCATCGGGGAGGCAGTGCCGTCCCGTTTTGTCGTGAGACCCCGAGCCTTTGACCGTGCCGTCATTCTGGGCGATGTGCAGATCGATGGTCCAGGGGCGCAGAACCGCCGTCAGCTTGCGCAGCCCTTCGTCGAGGACCCCCGGGTTGTCGAGGTCGGCATTCGGCGCCAGAATACGGTCCTGCGGCGCGTTGTACCCCATCAGGTAGAGCATTGTATGGGCCATGTCCGCCTGGAAACCGAGGACGTCGGGACGTCCCACGCCTTCGAGGACGTGCAGCATCTCCTTCCAGGAGTGCATGCCGCCCCAGCAGATTTCCCCTTCCGCGGCCAGGCGTTCGCCGTGGTCCGCGGCGATGGTGCAGGCTTCCCGGAAGGTATCGATGATGCGGCGGGTGTTGGCGGCGGGGTCGGCGGCCCAGGTGGCGGTGTCGCCGGCCGAATCGATACGCACGGCGCCATACGGCCGGACTCCCATGCCGCGCAGGTCGCGGGCAATGCGGCAGGCTTTGCGGACCTGGGTGAGGAACTGGGCCCGCTCCTCGGCGCCACCCATGGCGGAGCCGCCGCCGGCCGGGGGCCAGACGGGCGCCACCAGGGAACCGATCCGGAGACCGCGGCTGCGGACCTTATCCGCCAGGCGTGCCAGGTCAGCGGGAGTGGAGTCGATATCGACGTGGGGTGCGCAGAGGAAGACATCGACGCCGTCGAAGCGGACCCCGTCGACGGAGGCCTGGGCGGTGAGGTCCAGCATGGTATCCAGGTCGATGGGGGGCTCGCCACCGTCGCCCTTGCCGACCACGCCCGGCCAGGTGGCGTTGTGCAGTTTCGGGAAGGCATTCGCGTGCTGCATGTTCATCCCTGCTGTCTCCTCGCTTGCGTGGCGGCCGGGAAACCGCCCGCCCTGGATACCCTATTGCCAATCCCCGGCCTGGGCCGGTCGATTCCTGGAGCCCGCGATGCCCGCCGCGGTCCGGGCGGGTCCGCGGTATGCCCACCGGCCTTCGGCTCGGCGGAGCCTCGCCCTCCAGGGAGGAAGACGGCTCGGCGGAGCCTCGCCCTCCAGGGAGGAAGACGGCTCGGCGGAGCCTCGCCCTCCAGGGGCTTATCCTACGTCCGGGGCTTCCGGATTCACCTCCGGGCCGAAATAGCGCAGCACGACGAGGGGTTCGGTGGCGGAGGTATTCTCGTAGACGACGCCCGCGCGGGCGGCGTCGTGAACGACGAAGGCCTCGTCCTCGGTCATGTCCAGGAAGCGGATGACCTTGGGGCAGTTGAGGCGTACCCCGTTGATGCGTCCCTCGCCCTGGACGGTAATGAGGCCGTAGGCGCCGTTGTCCCGCACCGTGCATTGGGTACCGGGGTTCACGGTCAGGCGTTTGGCGGTGACGCACTGCCAGCCCTTGATGCGGCCGTAGCAGATCCAGGCGTCCTCGTATCCCTCCGTGTCGGGCATGGGGACGGGTTCGAGGTAATGGTTGGCTTTGAAGTTGGGGTCCGTGTTCTGTTCCCAATCCAGCATTTCGACGAGGAAGTCGAGGTCGTGGTGTTTCGCGGGGGGGACGTCCTTGACCAGCAGGGACCAGGGCACCTCGCGCCCTTCGACCAGGCTCTGGTACATGCCGAAGACATCCGATCCCCACTGCGGTTCGTAGGTGCACAGGGACCCGGGGGCATGCAGGACGCAGGGCGGGACGAGCCAGCCTGTTCCGGGTTTGAGGCGGTAGGCCTGGGCGAGGTCGAGGATGCCGTTGTCGCCCCGGTTCCAAGCTTCGAGGCAAGCCCGCACCTGGGCTTTGGTCGTGCCCGGGATGAGACCGAAGAAGGTGTAGGGGAAGTTGTTGCCGACGTTGTTGTGCTGGAGGGGGAAATAGTAGGATTCGGGTTTCCCTTCCTGTCCCACCAGCGCCGCCTGTTCCTCGTTCTGGTGCATATGGTGCGGGATCGGTCCCATGTTGTCGAAGAACTTGCTGTAGACCGGCCAGCGGTGGTATTTCTCCCAGATTTCCCGGCCCACGGCGGTTGCGCCCAGTTCGGCCACGGCGTCCCTCAGGAGTGCGCGTCCGTTGCCGAACGTCACGTAGCTCAGGCCCTCGTCCGGGCGCCGGCCCTCGTTGGCGGCCTCGGTCGTCGAGGCGAACCAGCGTTCGTCGATGCCGCCGCGGTCGAGTCCGAAGGCGTAGAGATCGTCGGGATGGAGCTTGAGACGCTTGCCGGGATGAAGGAAGGAACGGGGCACCCAGTTGGGCAGCAGGCGCAGCACGCCACGGCCCTGTTCGAGGGCTTCTTCGAGGAACGGTTTCAGGTGTTTGTCGAGGGTGCGCAGGTTGCTGACCGAGGTCGGTTGCATGGCGGTCTCCTCATGGATGCGCGGCGTTTGCCTTTGCCTTCAGAAACGCGAGCCCATCGTGTGCCAGGGCGTCGGCCGACTCGTAGATGGGCCGCCAGATGCAGGCCGCGGCACACAGGTCCACGATTCCCGTCGCGAAGCTCTCGATGGTAACCCAGCCACAGTAGTCGACCTGGCGCAGAACCGCAAATACCGCCTCCCACGGAATGTGACCGGTGCCGAGCACCCCGCGGTCGTTCTCGCAGGCATGGACATGGCCCAGCCAGGGGCCGGCCAGGCGCAGGGACTCGGCGATGTCCTTCTCCTCGATGTTGGCATGGAAGGTATCGACCTGGACCTTGAGCGCGGGGCTGTCCACCTCGCGGCACATGCGCACGGCTTCGGCCACGGTGGTCAGGACGTAGGTCTCGAAGCGGTTGAGCGGCTCGATGGCGAGGGTCACGCCCCGTTCGTGGGCGTGGGCCGCCGCGGCCGCGAGGATGTCCCTGCACCAGCGCCACTCGTCGTCGGTGCGCGCCCGGCCGGTCAGGCAGCGGACGGGTGCGTACAGGGGTCCGGCAACCAGCTTCCCTCCCATGGCGACGGTCATGTCGACGATGCGGCGCAGCCTGGCGGCGGCGGCCCGGCGGACGGCGGGATCCGGGCTGCAGGGGTTGGCATCCTCGGTCATGACCGCGCAGGCCGTGAGGTCCATTCCCGCGGCTTCGAGGGCGGCCCGGGTTGCTTCGGGGTCGAGGACATCGAGGTCCCCGAAGAGGACTTCCACCCCATCGTAGCCCAGATCGGCGGCCCGGGCGATGAGGTCGAGGTCCTTCTTCGAGAAGGCCGCCGTGTAGATCAGCAGGTTGAGGCCAAATCGCAGGTTCATTGGCTTGTGCTCCTCCCGGTCGTCCGGCCTGTCGCGGCCGTTCCGACCGTCATTCCCGTTCTGTCGCCGGCAGGGGTCGCACCTCGAGGCGCCGGAAGGCGGCGACCATGCCCTTGAAGCCGTCACCGCCATGCACCTGGATGCCGACGCGGCCGCGTTGCGACGTGGTGTCCCGGCAGTAGCCCACCTCGGTGCCGTTGAGCCAGAGGGTGATCTCGTCGCCCCGGGCGCGGATGACCGCCTCGTTCCAGCCGTCCCGGTTCTCGAGGTTCTCGCGCAGGTTCACGGTCAGGAACATCTTCCCGGGGCAATACAGGCTGCCGCTGTAGGCCACGGGCTTCGTGTACTTGAGGACATCGAACTGATAGCCCTTGCCCTGGTGATGGCGGAACCAGACGCCGGTATTGGCGGGCCAGCCCACGCGGTAGGTGGCCCTCAGCTCGAAGTCCTGCCACTCCGAGGGATGCCAGAGGTCGCCTCCCTGGCCGTCCGTCTGGGTACCGATCAGGCACCCGTCCTCGACCTTGAAGACGCCCTTTCCCGTCTGCTCCCAGCCGCTGAGGTCCCTGCCGTTGAAGAGGGGCACCCAGCCCTCCTCGCCGGCGGGAGGGGGTGCCAGGCGGCGGCTCGGCGGTGCGGGTGTCGGGGCTTCGTTTGCCGCGGGTTCCCGGCTGCCGAGGGTGCCGCCCGGGATCTGGTGCAGGGGTTCCACGGTCAGTCCCTCGACGGGTTTGCCCTCGGCGGTGCAGAGCCGGAGGCAGAACTCCGCCGGTCCGCTATGCTGCAGCACTTTGACCAGGAGGAGGTTCCAGCCTTCGTTGAGGGTGATCTGGCCCTTTTCCTCGGCGGGCACGGCGGCGCCGGAGGAGTTCCTGCCGTAGGCTTCGCGGCCGTTGACCCACATCCTCATGGCGTCGTCGACACCGGCCTCGAAGGCGACGGTCATGGCCCGGGGGCTCCGCACCCAGGTGCGCAGGTAGCCGGCGCAGTGGCTGCCGTCGAGTTCGTTGGTGAGGACGAGCATCCAGGGCTGCTGCGGGCGCCCCACGGCGGGCAGCAGGCGCCAGACGGCGCCCTCCCCGTTGTCCTGTTCGGGCGCGAAGGGCACGTCGTAGATCTCCGCGGCGGTTTTGCCACCCTGGGCATAGGGGCCCGAAATCAGCCACCCAACCACGTAGTCTGCGAACCCCTCGGCCCGCCCGAGCAGTTCGCGAGCCGCCTTGCGGGTATTCTCGTCGGGGGCCTTTTCCGCCACGGTACGCAGGGCCGCGGCGGTACCCGCGACGTCCGCGGCGAGTACGGTTTCGGCGAGCTTCAGCGTGGCCACGGCGGCTTCGCGGGCCACGTCGATCTCCCCGAGCCAGGCCGCGGAGAGACGGAGGGCCTCCGGATGCGGCACCTGCATCAGGCCCCCCAGGAGGAGTTTGCGGGCATCGGCGCCGGCGGCCGCGGGGACCGCCCGGCGGTAGAGGTCGAGACGGGCCTCGAGGGCCAGGTCGGTGGGCGGGGTCAGGAGACGCACCAGACCCCGCAGCGCCAGCATGCGATGGACGTCGCTGGGCGCACTCCGCGCCACCTCGAGCAGGGCTTCGGCTCCCCCCGGATCCGGCCAGGCAGCCAGGGCACGCACCCCGGCATCGCGCTCGCGTTCGTCGTCCGAAGCCATGGCTTGACGCACCACCGGCAATGCCTTGGCGCCGCCCACCGCGCCGAGGGCCCGCAACAGGCTGCAGCGCAGCCCCACATCCCGCTGCGCCGTCAGCGCCCGCAGGAGCGGGTCCGGGCGCGCCTCCGGGTCCGGCAGCATGCGGGCGACCAGTCCGACGGTGCGTTCCGCTTCGCGCCGCGAGTCATCGTCGGGGGTAGCCAGGAGGGCTTGGAGGATGGCGGGGAGTTCCTCGGGCCTGCCGAGGCGGCCGAGGGCCCGGAAGGCGGCCCGGCGGACATCCTCGTTGCCGGCGCGGGCCTCCCGCAGGAGGGTATCTCCGGCCTCGGGGTCCTCCCGGCGCATGATCACGTCGATGAGGCGCGGGCGGACCTCCGGCTCCGCGGCGGCCGTGGCCTGACGCAGGGCCTCGTTCGTTGCCGCCCCGCCGGCAAGGAGGACCAGTGCCTGGGCAGCCGCATCACGTTCCGGGCCCGTCCGGGCGCCGGCGGCGACCCCGGCGAGCCAGGGGACGCAGGCGGCATCTCCGCCGCTGGCGACGGCCTTGGCGCAGGCGATCCGCACCGAGGCGTCGTCGGTGGCCATTCCGGCCTCGAGAATGGCCCGGGTGACGGCGGGTCCGCGTGCGGCCAGGGCATCGACGAGGAGGACCTGGGTCGCGGCGGGAAGGCGGGGCAGTTCGGCCGCCATGCCGGCGGTGACGGCCTCTCCCGGGATCAGGCGGGCGGCGGCGATGGCGGTGCCGCGCAGCTCCGGGTCGTCTCCGGTGATGGCGCCGATGAGGAGCGCGAAGGCGGTTTCGGGCTGCGCCGAGAGGCTGCCGCTGAAGGCGCCCAGGCGCACGTGTCGGGGCCACGCGGCCCCGCGCAGGTCGGCATAGATGCGTTCCGCGTGTTCGCGGTGTCCGTGAGCGAGCAAGTGTTCGGCGGCGGCGAGGGAGGCTTCGCCGACGGCAAGCCGGAGAGCCGGGGGCGTGCGGGCGCGGAGGGCGTCCAGTGCCGTTGCGGCTTCCGGTGAGCCGATCCGCCCGAGGGTGGCGGCCGCGGCCGCCACGGTGGCGGAGTCGGCATCCGCCAGCAGCGGGAGGAGGACCGGTACGGCCTCCGGGTCCCGGCGGAAGCCGATGGACGCCAGGAGGCCGAGCCTGACCTCGCCCCGGGTCTGCGCCAGGGCCTGCCGCAGGGCCTCTCCCGCCTCGGGGAACGGCATGGGTTCCAGAGCGTAGCGGGCGCTGTGGGAGAGTTTCGGGTCCGTCAGGAGGGTGGCGAGAGCCGGTACGCAGGCCGGGGTGCCGATGCTCCTCAGTTCCCGGCAGGCGGCGTCCTTGGCGGCCCAGTCGCCGCTGCCGGCAACGACGGCGGCCAGGTCCCGTTCGCGTTGCGCCGGGCCTTCCGCGGCCCCTGTCGGGTGGACCGGGAGGCACACGATGCACAGAGCCAGGGCCAGGATCCAACGGCCGAGACCGCATGCGGACAGGGTAGCAGAGTCCATGGAAGATATCCTCACTCTATGGGGTCGCCCGGCCGCGGCCCGGCAGCGCGCGGTCCCCGGGCCCGGGAACACACCGGAAACCGATACGGCGGGGACCGCGGGCTCCAAAGCGGGTTTGCAGCGTGGCACTCACAGATACCAGGGTTGACGATACGCCCGCGAGCGTAGCCGATCCGCCTCGGGGTCGTCTACGAAGGCCTCCCGTTCCGGGTCCCAGGTCACGCCGCGTCCGAGGCGCACGGCGATATTGGCGACGTGGCATGCCGACAAGATGTCGGAAAGTCTCGCC
>JAFGRS010000551.1 GCA_016935045.1 Lentisphaeria bacterium
AAACGGGCCTTGTTTGCGGGATTGAGGGTGGTGGCATATGCTGCGGGACAGGCGCTGCAGGTCGGCCGGGCGCGGCTGTTTCCGTTGCTGCCCTACGGCTGGCGTACGCACGGGATCTCGCGACGACGGACTACTCCGCCGGCCGGATCTGCCTGCTCGAGCCTACGGGAGCGGTTGCGTGGAGCCAGGCGGCCAGGAACTGCAATGACTTCTGGGTTCTCGAGGGCAGTCGTGTCCTGGTCAACACCGGCCACGGCGTGACCGAGTTCGCCCGCGACGGCACCGTGTTCTTCGACTAACGTCTCGACGGGCGAGGAAGCGGGATCAGCCCCCGGGGGTGGGTGCTCCTACCCGTTGCGCCCAGGCGATCCAGCTCGCCTTCAGGGCCGTCACCCTCTCCGGCTGCTCCGTGGCCAGATTCCGCAGCTCGCAGGGGTCGCGATCCATGTCGTAGAGTTCCCAGGGGCCTTTCTCGCCGGTGGCCACCAGCTTCCACTTGCCGTCCCTGACGGCCCGGTTGCCGAAGTGCTCCCAGAACAGCGTGCGGTCCACCGGAAGGTCACTGTCGAGAAACGGCACGAGGGAGATCCCCTCCATGGACGTGATGTCGTGTCCCCGGAACCTCGCTGGATACTGGGCATGAGCCACCTCCGCGCAAGTGGCCATGAGGTCCATGACATGCCCGACCGGGTGCCGAAAGGCATTGCGCGCCTGGAAGCCGGCCGGCCAGTGAGCGATGAGCGGCGTAGCGACGCCCCCCTCATGGGTCCAGTGCTTGTGCAGGCGGAAGGGGGTATTGGAGGCGTTCGACCAGGAAAGCCCGTAGCTGTGGTAGGACCGTTCCGACCCGATGGGGCCGGTGAGGTCGGGCCGGAAATCATGTCCCAGATTCCCGCCCTCGTGGCAGGCCCCGTTGTCCGAAAGGAACATCACCAGGGTGTGGTCAAGCTGCCCGCTTTCCCGCAGGAAGTCCAGAACCCGACCGATGTTCTGGTCCATCCGGTCTATCATGGCCGCGTAGACGGCCATCTTGCGGTCCATGATCCGCTTCTGCTCCTCGTCGAGGGCGTCCCACTGGGCGGCGGCGGGGTCCTGAGGCGAGAGGGCGAAGCGCTCCCCGATGACCCCCAGTTCCAGCATCCTCCGGTGCCGGGCGCGCCGCAGAGCGGACCATCCCTCCCGGTAACGGCCCTCGTACTTCCGGATGAGGTCCTCGGGGGCGTGCAGCGGCCAGTGCGGCGCGTTGTAGGCGAGGTAGAGGAAGAAGGGTTTGCGCCGGTCGTGCCCGCGGAGCATCTCCAGGGCGTTGTCGGTGAATGCATCGGTGCTGTAGAAACGGCCCGGCGGCGGACGGTAGGATTCACCGTCACGGGCGAAATGGCGTACGGTCTCCGGGCTCTTGCCCAGCTCGATGTTCCAGTAGTTCATGGCGCCTGAGATGAGGCCAAAATGCCGGTCGAAACCGCGGTCCACGGGCCAGGCGGGGCGGAATTCGCCCACGTGCCACTTCCCCGCCATGTACGTGCCGTAGCCGGCATCGCGGAGCACCTCGGCGATGGTCACGCAGTGCTCGTTGAGGTAGCCCTGGTTCGGACCGCCCTGACCCTCTGGTTTCGGCTTCCTGCTCACCATCCTCCCCATGCCCGCCTGGTGGGGATACAGCCCGGTCAGCAGGGAGGCGCGCGTGGGGCAGCACCGTGCCGCGTTGTAGAACCGCGTGAAGCGGACGCCGTTGGCCGCAAGCCGGTCGAGATTCGCCGTGTCGATCTCGCCGCCGTAGCAGCCCAGATCGCTGTATCCCATGTCGTCCGCCAGGATCAGCAGGATGTTCGGGCGCCGGCGTGCCGCGACCGCTTGCCCTGACACAGCGACTCCAGCCATGCCTGTCACCCCCATCTTCAGAAAACCCCTTCGTGTGATCATCGATTCCTCCGAGCCTCGCACGGAGGCACGACGCTCTCCGACTCGGCAGCAGCCTGACAGCATGCCGACAGCACCCTCAGGCCGAGGCCGACCGCCCCCGGCCGCCCTCCCGTCTCACTGCGGATGCCCGTGGTACCCGTGTTTCCACCTCTGCCGACCAACCCTCGACCTTGACCTTGCGCCCTCCTCCCCGACCCGATCTCGGGACCTGCCCCAACGTACTTCCGAATCCCCCTTTCGCCCGCGCAGGACCCTCGCCATTGCCCCCTCGGCCGGGAGGATACAAGCGCGGGGGGCCCGGCAAGCACCGCGGCAGTGAGGATCTCCCCCTCGGACTCCACTCGGACTGCACGCTGCTCAGACACGTCGGGGGCGCAGACCGATGCCGGTGGCGGCAGTGGCGAGGGCGAGCAGGCCGACGCTGGCGTAGACGGAGGAGTTGTAGGAGCCGGTCACGTCGGCGAGGAAGCCGCCGAGAGGTGGGCCGGTCACACCTGCCAGTCCATACCCGAGAAAGCAGAGCGGGTAGAGACGGGGAAAGGCGTCGATGCCGTACCGGCGGGACAGCACCGAGGCATAGACCACGAAGTTGGCACCGAAACCGAAACCCAGAGCGATGGCGATCGCCAGGAAAACGCCGTCGGTCCGGGCCGAGGGCAGAAGGAGAATCCCGACCGCAAGGAAGGCGAGGGAAAGGGGAATCGTGCGCTCCTGCAGGCGGTCGCAGAGATGCCCCCACAGAACGCGGCCGGAGGCGTTGCCGAGCGCAAAGGCGGAGACGCCGTGGGCGGCGGTCGAAAGGGAGACGCCGTGGGCCGTTGCGATGGGGGTGAGATTGCCGATGACGAGCAGCCCGGAGAAGGTGCCGGCAAACATGCCCAACGCAGAGAGCAGGAAGACCGCGGACCTCAGTGCGGATGGTAAGGGGGATCGGCTGCCATCGGGCCCTGCCGCGGGTGCGTCGGGAACCGCAAGGAGTAGGGAAGCCACGACCAGAACCGCACCGGCAAGCACCCCCAGCCAGGCAAAGAAGCGAAGCACGTCCACGCCCTGGCCAAGCGCGCCGGAGGCAACCCAGGACAGAAGCATACCCCCGCCGCCAAAGCCGGCCACCGCAATGCCGGTGATCAGACCCTTGCGCGCCGGAAACCACTTCATGCCAACCGTGAGAGGGCAGACATAGCCGAACCCGATCCCCGCCCCGCTGAACCCGCCGATAGCCAACAGCAACACCCAGAAATGGCCGTCCGACAGCGAAGCGAGAACGTAGCCCGACGTGAACAGCAATGCCCCGACAAACGCGGTCAGGCGCGGCCCCCGGCGGTCGAGCAACCGGCCTCCGCCGATCATCGCCACGGTGAATACGGCGATGCTCACGCCGAACACCAGGCCGCATTGCCCTTTGCTGAAGGCGTGGTCCTCGATGAGTCGAGGCACGAATACACTCCACGCGTAGAGTCCCCCAAGGACCACCTGCATGGCTATGCCGGCGGCCAACACGACCCAACGGTTGCTCATGGTGCCTCTTCCGGGGTACTTCACAGCTCCGCTCTTGCGATACCGTCAATCCAATGCGCCGCTTCTCCGAGGTCGCGGAAGACCGGTGTGCCCGCCGGCACTCCCTCCCGGTGCTTCTCCCCGTGTCCGGTGAGCACGTACACGCCCCGCACCCCGTCGGCACAGCCGGTGAGAACGTCCGACGGATGGTCGCCGATGATGAGGGAAGCATCGAGACGGATGTTGTGTTCCCGCGCAGCCCGGTGCAGGAGCGCGGGTTCGGGCTTGCGGCAGGCGCAGTGGGTGCCCCGGGCATGCGGGCAGACGTACCACGCGGCGATCCGAACACCCCCGGCGCGCAGCAGGCCGTCCAGGGCTCGATGCACGGCATCGACCTCCGCGTGAGAAAGCAGACCTTCGCCCACCCAGCACTGGTTGGTGACCACGAACAGCATGAAGCGGGACCGCAGCAGCCGCAATGCCGACAAGGTGTCCGGGAAGATGCGGATGTCCGCCGGGTCCCGCAGGGCCCCAACATCCTCGATCAGCGTCCCGTCACGATCCAGGAATACGGCTGCTCTCGGCCTCATTCACCCAACTCCGAACCCAGGATCAAGCCCATCAGGTCCGCAATGCGTCGGTGTGCCTCCAACGGGTGCTTGAGGTGGCGCCCCATATCGACCTCGTAGGTGTTGCAGCGCCCCTGCCGACGCTGCTGGATGTACCCCTCGGCACGCAAGTCGGCAACGATGCGCTGCACCGCCCGTTCCGTGATTCCCACCGCCACAGCAATGTCCCGCATGCGCAGGTTGGGACACCTCGCCAGGCAGAGCAACACATGCGCGTGATTGGTCAGAAAAGTCCACTTCGGAGCAGGATCCAACATGGCTCCCATCCCAAATGCCGAAACCCCAAGAAAAACAAGAAACACATAGCGCGAAATGTAAACCATGTGACGAACAACGCGAACTCTGCTTCCGGTTTCTGCGGAAGATCCCAGGGACTCCTGCAGCCGAGACGGGCCGACCGTCTGCAGGCAGCGGTGCCCGTGCCCGAACCCCTGTTCCCGACGGTAGTCGCCATGGCCATGAAGAGCCAGTGCTGCCGGGCGACACTAGGGCAGATCGTGTTCGCCGGTTGGCTACGGTCGAACGCAGTGGATCGCCTTCCGCCGTCGTCACGCCGAGTGCGTCTTTGGCGGGGCGTGGACGAGACCGTTCCCTTCGCGTGTTGAGCGGTCCATGAATCGTGAAGGTCAGGGATACACCGGCACCGCGTGTTCCACGGAAACTCTGTTGACGGGATCCCTCACCTCGAGCCGGAAGACATAGTCTCCGGGCCTTGTCATGCCGCCGGCTTT
>JAFGRS010000552.1 GCA_016935045.1 Lentisphaeria bacterium
GCGAATGCCCGCGCGGCCGCGAGCGTTCCATGCCCCCTGGAGCGCGAGCGTACCGCGAGCATCCCTACGTTGACTGAGGCCTTACGCGCAGCATGCCACATGGCTTGCATTCGGGGCCCCGTCCCGCCATATTCCCGGCTGTGCCGCCGCCGGATCCCCCGGATGTTCCGACGGGCCCGTAGCTCAGTCGGTCAGAGCAGACGACTCATAATCGTCGGGTCGCTGGTTCAAATCCAGCCGGGCCCACCACTTTAGAAGCCTGTAGTCAACCACTTACAGCTTCATGTCCTATCTGGTCCTTGCCTGTCCCGAGGGGTCATAGTGGTCTTTCCGTCACACCCGCATCCTCACTCCGTCCTGGTCCAGCCCTTGTCTCTGGCACTCCAGCCTCGGGTGGTTCTGGAAGTCGTGACGGGGGATACTCGGCAAGCGAACCGGGTAGAGGCAGGGCGAATCGCACAACGACCGCAGGTTGGCGGATGCTGCCCCGCCTGACCGGAAGACCGCTTCAGCCAGCCACACCGCAACAGCCTTGTCCTTGACGCCGCAGACCGGCCCCTGCTGGTAGTGGCCCTTCTCACCGGCGTCGGACAGTACACCCCAGTCAACCATGGACCGCAGCGTGCGCCGAGCGGCCCGGTACACGGTCTCACGCTCACCGTACTTCTCCCGGACCCGGCGCTGAAGATGCGTGGCGGTGAAGCTGCCCTGGAGCCGGAGAAGACGGCCCACCTGTTCGGCAATCTGGCCGAAGAACGGGTACACCGCCATGGTCATGCCCCAGTGAAGGGCCAGGTGCTGGCTCTCCGGCAGACGTTTCAGCAACTCCAGTCCCTCGTCCCGGAAGGGCTCCAGTCCATCCGGCACGATCACCCACGTCTTCATCAGGATCGTGATGGCCTTTTCCCGGTTGCCCCGGATCGCCTCTCCGCCGATGGACAGCTTGTCCGCCAGAAGATCCTGAAGGGCATCCTGGATTGCCTTCGACTCATTCCCAGCCAGAACCAGGCTGGCCGTCCGTTCGAGCCACTCCAGCCGTATCCGCTGGCTGAAACCGATCTGTCCCTGTCTGGTCATCGTTTCCCTTCCGTCACTTCCACCAGCGGCACGATCACTTCCTCAACCGACAAGCCGCCGTGGCAGACGACGGTCTTCCCTTGAGGCACGAATGCAGCCCCGGCGGGGGCCAGCAGCGGCAGGAAGTCCGCAGGGAGACCAATGGGCTCCCACTCGACCGCATCAGGGAACAACCCCTTGACCTGCTTCCGCAGGATGGCTTCCGAGTAGATTCTGGCCCGCTGGCCACGGGTCTCCGCCGTGACGCCTTCCTGCGGTGAGCCGATGCCGGTGGCCTCCGTGTTGCCATGGTCCGACGTGATGAACACCCGGAACCCGGAGTCCATCAGCAGGCTCACTGCTTGGGCGAGAACGCCGGACTCCGCCCACTGGCGGACCTGGCTCTGCATACCACCTGCGCCCAGCTCCATGCCGTGCATGATTTCGTCCACGGTGTCCGGTGAGCCTGTCAGCCATCTCCGGCGAAACGACGTAGGTTGCCACGTGCTCATTCGCTCTGGCCCGTTCATCGGCGTGCCGTAGCTGGATGATACTCTCGATGGGGTCGAACTGGATCAGGTCGCCGTACTTCATCACCCTCTCCTCAGGACTCAGCGGCAGCGTCGATCACAATTCCGGCGTCCAACACCGGGTACTTGCGGAACTCCGGGTGCCCCGGCTCTGCGTAGACCAATGAGCCGCCCTGTAGCGGCCCCGGCCAATCCACCACCACAATGCGGCTGCGGGACAGGTTCTGGAGCAGCCGCAGCGGTTCGACTTTGAGGGCGGGCAGGAATAGCAGCTCGATGCTCTTCAGGAAGACCAGAGCCCCGCCGTTTCCAGACAGCGGCTCAGCAGGAGCTTCGCCCTCCATTCTCTCTGCGACGATCTGCTCCAACAGCGGGGGCGCTTCCAAGGACCGCTGCCGTGCGGTCAACTCCAGCAGCGCCTGGCTGAGCTCCATGCCAACGTTCACACATGGAGCGTGGAGCTGGTCCGCTGCGGCGGTGATTCCCGCTGCTTTGGCGTCACAGGCCGGGCCTGCCACGACGACGAGTTGTTCGTAGAGATCCGCTGTCCAATAGAAACCGACAGCATAAGCATACCGGACAGACGGGCGATAGCAAGGCAGACGGGGCCTGGTGTCAGGGGGACGGCTGCGGCTGCCCCAGAAAGCAGGAATCGTAGCGGAGGCGGTGCTGCTCTCGGCGGGGGCGATGGTGGTTGCGCTCCCAGAAGGGAGGGCATTGGTGACGGGCTGAGCGGGGCTTGCCTTCGACTAGGGGTGGGGCAGGTTATATGGTCGGGATTCGGGGAACCCTTCGACTGGGCTCAGGGCCTTGAGCAAGGGGTGTGTGGAGTGACCCATGCGGCCCGTTTGTTGGCAGACGGTTCCCTTGGCGTCCCTTCGCGTGTTTCGCGGTTCATGAAGAGAAGAGGTTAGGGTCGGCAAGGGGCTCGGGGGCGATGCGGAAGTGCGCGACGAGGTACAGATTCTGAATGCCGACGGGAGCGAGGGAAAGCTCGACGGCGTAGTTTCCGGGAATGCCGGCGGGAAAGTCAAGCAGGACCGGGAGTTCATCGGCTACCCGGCGCATGCCGTGGCATTGGAAGCACTCGAACAAACCGATCCCTCCAGAGCCGCCGCAGGCCGGGCATGGGATGACGGCGGGCACGAGGATGCGGACATGGCCACCGCTGGCGGCCTGTTGACGGGTAATCGGGACTTCGATGGTCAGACTTCGGGCCTGTTCGCCTTTCGGCCGCCAGGTATCCCCGAAATTCCCCCAGAACCGGTCGACGATCGAGTGGTAGGACGGAGCATAGGTATCGAAAGAGCGGGCCACGGAGATGTCCCCCAGGGCCGTGGGCGGCGCTGCCAGCGGTTCGGCCGGCCTTCTCGGCCGAAGGGGTTTCGCCGGGCGTTCCCGGGCGGTCGTCATGCCCTTCGCATCCCGCAGTTGCCGGTCATATCTGCCGCGGCGCCGGGGGTCGCCCAGAACCGAGTAGGCTTCCTGTACGTCGCGGAACGGTCCGCTGTTCTCCCCGTAGCGGTCCGGATGATAGACCTTGACCTTCTCACGGTAGGCAGCCTTCACTCGGCCGCCGTTGGCTTCTTCCGGGATCCCCAGGGTGGTGTAGTGAGTGCCCATGGCTGCTGTTCCTGTGCCGGCATGACCACTGTTGACGAAATATACCGGCCGGCAGCCGGAATCGCAAACGCGGCTTGGCCGCCGGCCGGCAAGGTGCTGATGTCGTGTCCTCCGCATCGTCCGCGGTTCATGAGCAGATCATGGCGTGACCCGCGGGACACAGGCCGCCGAGGGGGGCAGGGACGGGACCCCGTGGCAGCGCTTGAGGCGGCGGGCCGTCGCCCTGCCGGCAGGTGGAGTTGTGTGCCGGGGAACCCGGGCTATACTCCTTGAGGGTTTTTCGGGCGCGCAGGAGGACCCCGACGCGGCGGCTTCCAGTGACCGATGCAAGGGTGTGGTGCGGGCGAGGTGCGGGCCATGGTGCGTACCTTATGGTTGTGTTTCGTGCCGTTGTTCGTTGCCGTGGACGCGATCGGCGTCCTGCCGATGTACCTGTCGCTAACGGCGGATGTGCCGGCAGAACGACTGCCCACCGTGGTGCGCCAGTCCGTGGTCACGGCGACCGTTGTGGCTCTGGGCTTCCTGGCGTTGGGTCCCTGGGCACTTCGCTCCCTCGGCATTACGGTCGCCGATTTCATGATCGCGGGGGGCATTCTGCTGCTGGTCATCTCCCTTTCGGACCTGCTGTCTGGGGTGAAGCGGCAGCGCCGCGTGGATGCCGAGACACTGGGGGCGGTCCCCATCGGGGTGCCGCTGATCACCGGCCCGGCTGTGCTCACCACCTGCGTCCTGCTGGCCAACCAGCATGGCAAGATGGCCACGGCCGCGGCGGTGGTGGCCAACACGGTTCTGGCGGGGGTCGTATTCCATTTCGGCCGGCCCATCACACGGCGCCTTGGCCAGGCTGGGACGAAGACGATTTCGAAAATCGCCAGTCTGCTGCTGGCGGCCATTGCGGTCATGCTCATCCGCCGTGGCGTTCTGTCGCTGGTGCCGGGCGCCTCGTAAGGGGCGTGCCCTTCGGCAGGGGGGGATTGCGGTGGCCGGGTTGTGGGCGTATTGTGGGTCCGGTCCGCGCGGGGATTCCGCCGGAATCAGGAGTGAGACGATGTCCCTTGCCGTCCTGCCGGTACGCGACCGCGTCCGGGTGCTGGACGGCTGGCAGACGGAGGTTTATCTGCTTTGCGCGGGGGCTGGAAGAGGAGTCTTGTGATCCTGGCACTCCTGGCCGCCGGGGGCGGCGCAGGGGAGGAACTGCCTTCCGGCGTGGACCTGCGGCCGCAGTTTGCGGCGCTGGGTCTGACGCCCAAGTCCCAGGGCAGACGAGGCTGCTGCTCTCTCTTTGCCATCACCGGCCTGCTCGAATTCGAACACGCCCGTCGGGCGGACGGAGAGGCCACCCGCTTTTCCGAGGAGTTTCTCAACTGGGCCTCGCATCGCTCGAACGGCCGTGCCACGGACGGTTCGTTCTTCGCGGACGCTGTGCGCGGCGTGGCCATGTTCGGCATCTGCCGCGAAGCCCTGATGCCCTACGCGGCAGTCTACGCACCCGGGACGGAGCCCTCTTCCGAGGCCCTGGCGGATGCCCTCGGCCGCCGGCGGCTTCGGGCCTGCTGGATCAAGCGCTGGGATGTCCGCAGCGGCATGACGGAGGCCATGCTGGCCGAGATCCGGCGCCAGCTTGCCGGCGGTCACCCCGTCGCCATCGGCATGCGCTGGCCCCGGAAGGAGCAGTACGATCCGCAGCACGTCCTTGCCGTGCCCGGACCGGAGGATGTCTTCGACGGCCACAGCGTCATCCTGGTGGGCTATGACGACCGGCGCCCGGGGGAGCGGGGCGGGGCTTTCCTCTTCCGCAACTCCTCCGGCGGCGCCTGGAGGGATGGGGGATACGCCTGGCTCCCCTACGCCTACGCCGAGGCCTATGGCAACGACGCCCTCTCGGTGCGGGTGGCCGAAGGCGAGCCCTGGCCCAGCAACCGCGGCGCGTGCCGGCCGCTGGAGATCGAGACTCTGACGCTGATCGAGGCGGCCGAGTGCCCATGGAAGGTGCAGTCCATGGCTCCCTGGGGCGGCCCCCTCTGGAGCGGCGGCAGCCAGGTGTTCTGCTCGCCGGCGGCGGGTGGCAGGCTGGTCGTCGAGGTGCCTGTCGCGGAGGCAGGGGTCTACGACCTGGGGTTGTATGCCACCCGGGCCCCGGACTACGGCATCGTCAGGGTTTCCCTCGATGGGCGCACGCTGGCGGCGGGGGTGGACCTTCATGCAGCCGAGGTCGTGCCGTCCGGCCTCCTTCCCCTGGGCCGGCTGCGGCTCGAGGCCGGGAAGCGGACCCTGGAGTTCGAGTGCGTCGGCCGCAACCCGGCTTCCCGGGGGACCTTCCTGGGGATCGACTGCATCGACCTCGTGCCGGAGAAACCGGCCCGGTAGATCACACGGCGGCCCGGCCAACCCGGAGCAGCGCCGCGAAGGAGTCCCCAACCCATGAATCTCATGAGCACCGTCCTCGGTCGCCTGGGCAGCCGCTACAGCCTGACCCTGGATCCTCACCGCCGCCAGGTGCACTACGGGGCGCTGGGGCTGCACTGCCAGGAACCGATGCCCCTGACCATTGCCCTGGCCGAGGGCGACTGCAGCGTCGGGTTGCCCTTTGCCCCCGGCCTGGCACCCTTCGACACGGTGGAACAGCACCTCAGCATGACCTCCGTGCGCTTCGTCTGCCACAGCCTTCGCCTGGGCATCCGTGCCGACATCCGCATTGTGGCGC
>JAFGRS010000068.1 GCA_016935045.1 Lentisphaeria bacterium
CCCGGGAAGCTCCCAGCGCGCGCCCTGGCGCGCTTGGTAGCCGTTTCGCGATCGCCCGCGACAAGCGGGTGGACGCGAAACGGGTACGGAAGCGCCGCCAGGCTCCGGACACGGCCCTGGTTGCGTCGCCCATGGGGCATGCTATACTCGCTTCCCATCACGAGCCCGTCGAGGACGGGCCGCAAGAGCGCGGAACGAGACGACAGGCGCGAGGTCATCCCATGGCAGACACTGCCGCGACATCGAGGAGAACCTTCCTGAAACAGGCAGCCATGGCAGGAGCCGGCTTCACCATTGTCCCCCGCCACGTCCTGGGCGCCGACGGGCAACCCTCTGCCAACGACCGCATCAACCATGCGGTCATCGGCTGCGGCGGCATGGGCAACGGGCACATCGGTTACGTCCTCCAGGACAAGGGGGCCCGGCTGGTCGCGGTCTCCGATGTGGACAGTCAGCGCCTGGCCAAGGCCCGGGAACGGGGCGGACCGGACTGCAAGGCCTACAACGACTTCCGGGAAATGCTCGACGTCGAGTCCATCGATTGCTGCCACGTGGCTACGCCCCCCCACTGGCACGCCCTGCAGAACCTCGCCGCCCTCGACGCCGGCTGCGACGTCTGGGCCGAAAAGCCCATGACGCGGACCATCGACGAGGGCCAATACATCATCGACGCGGTGCGCCGCAACGGCCGCGTCTTCCGCCTCAATACCTGGTTCCGGCTGTATGGCGGCTTCTACGGCCTCGGCAGTACCGTCAAACCCCTCAAGAAGCTGATTGCGAGCGGCGCGCTGGGTTGGCCCCTGACCGTGCGCGTCAGCCGTCACACGGGCTTCCACTGGAAGACCAGCATGTGGTCCGGCAAGATCGACGTGCCCCCCGAGCCGGTGCCGCCGGAACTCGACTACGACCGCTGGCTCGGCCCGGCCCCCTACAAACCCTACTTCCGGCACCGTGTGCATGGCAGCTTCCGGGGATACTGGGACTACGACGGCGGCGGCCTGGCGGACATGGGACAGCACTACCTGGACCCGGTCCAGTACCTGCTCGACAAGGACGACACGTCGCCGGTCGAGGTGGAGGCCTATGCACCCTGGCCGCCGCACGAGGACGCGGTGGGGCTCTGGGGCCGCGTCTGGATGCGATACGCCGATGGCTGTACCCTGATCCTCGAATCCTGCGAATGGGGAGAGGAAGAGACCAGGGACAGGCCGTACATCGAGGGTCCCGAGGGCAAGGTCTACCCCGGCTTTCGCACCGACCCGCCCGAGTTGGCGGAGCGGGTCAAGGAGCTTCCCGAGCCCGAACCCATGATCAGCGACTTCAATGTTTCCATGCGGACGCGCAGGGCGTTCGGCCTCAACGAGCGGAATGGCAACCGCAGCAACCTGCTCGTCCACCTCGCCAACGCCGCCATCCGGACCGGCCGCAAACTCACCTTCGACCCCGTACGGCAGGAATTCGTCGGCGACGAAGCCGCCAACCGCCTCGTGCATCAGCCCATGCGCGCCCCCTGGCGCCTGGCCTGACCCGAGCGGTCGGTCCGCATGGGGTCTGGACCGCCCGCGGCCTCGCGGGCACAGAGTCGGCCCCCGTGGGGTCTGGACCGCCCGCGGCCTCGCGGGCACAGAGTCGGAAATACGGACAATACCGGGACGATTCGTATGCTTCCGAGCAACAGGAACGGAAACCCCTCGATGACGACGATGGCAAGGGAAGCTGCAATGAACCGCGGCAGATACACGGCAGTCTGGCTCCTCGGGTTCTGCGCATTCTGGTCCACGGCCTGGTCCCAGCAACCCCAGGCAGTCGCCGAGATCGCCGCCAAACTCCTCTGGGCCCAACCGGAGGAGGGACACCGCGCCCTCGAGCAACTCGTCCGCCGGGGAGCGCCCGCCATCCGGGAACTCTGCGCCCTGGTCAAGGCCCCCGGCACGGGAGATGACGCCGGCGCGCGTTCGGCCCTCCAGGGGCTGGCCCTGACACTCCGGGACGACACGGCCCCCGCCGAGCGGGCCCTCGTCTCCGGCGTGTTTGTGGAGGCCTTGCGGGGCGCCGGGGACCCCGAGGTGCGCGCCTTCTTCGTGGCCCAGTTGCAGTGGATCGGGCGGGACGAAGCCGTGCCGGCGCTGTCGGAGCTGGTGCGGGACGGCCGCCTCGGGGAGCCGTCGGTGCGCGCCCTGCGCCAGATCGGCACTCCCGCTGCCCTGGCGGCCCTGCGCGGGGCCCTGACCGGCGCCCCGGAATCCATGCTGCCCCACCTTGTCAGTGCCCTGGGCAGTGCCCGGGACCGTGACGCCGCGGCAGCCATCCTGCCCCTGGCGGCATCCCCGGACCGGACCCTCCGGCAGGCGGCTCTCACGGCCCTGGCCGATATCGGCGCGCCGGAGGCCCGGACGGTGATCCTGGGGGCCGCGGCGGCGGAGAATCCCGGCGACCGCCGGGTCGGAATCCATGCGGCGGCCCTGCTGGCCCGCCGCCTGCAGGAGCGAGGCATGGGCCCGGAAGCCCTGCGCTGCCAGGGCGCCCTGGCGGCCCTGCCCGCGGCCAGGATGCCTGCCCTCGCCCTGTTGGTGGACCTGCGCGGCGCCGAGGCCCTAGAGGCCCTGCTGGCGGCGGCGGAGACCGACGACCCGGCGCTACGGGAAGCCGCGCTGCATCTTGCCGAGGGAATCCCGGCGGAAGCCGTCACCAAGGCCTGTTGCGGGCTGGCCTCCGCCTCCGCCAGGCCCGGGGTGCGCGCCGCTGTCCTGGCCATGCTCGGCAGACGCCGGGACCCGGCCGCCATCCCCACCGTGATGCAGTCCTTCGAGGATGCCGAAGCGACGGTACGCGCGGCGGGCATGGAAGCCCTGGCACGCTTCGGATCCCAGCCGGCCCTGAATCCCCTCGTGAAGGCCGTCGCCAAGGCCGGAGCCGATGACGCCAGGATCGCCGCCGATCTCCTCACCTGGGCGGGAGGAGCAGATGCCCCGACGGCCCTGGCGAGGGCCTTCCCGGAATCCACCCCCCACGGCAGGACCCTCATCCTCGATCTGCTGACCCGGCGCCTCGCCTCCGAACACGCGGCCGTGGCGGTCGGCGCCCTCGGCGACCCCGAAGCCGAAGTGCGCAAGGCCGCCCTCAGGGCCCTCGAATCCCTCGCCCGGAGCCGCGATGTGCCCCCCGTGCTGCAATTCGTGCTGCAAACCACGGATGCCGGGGAACGCAAGGCCGCCCAGAAGGTCCTCGCCCTGGCCTGCGGCCGGGAACCCGGGGCCGCGGCGCCCGTGGTGGAGGCACTGAAAACGGCAACCGGGGAAGCCCGGCGGACTCTCCTCGATACGGCCTCCAGCATCGGTGGCGCGGAGGCACTGGACATCGTCACCGCCGATGCCCGGAGCGATTCTCCCGAGCTGCGTACGGCGGCGGTCAAGGCCCTGGCCGACTGGCCCGATGCCGCGGCCGCCGACGCCCTCCTGGCCCTGGCCGCGGCGGAGGGACAGGACGAGAGGACGCGGGTCCTGGCCCTGCGGGGGTATGTCCGGGTCGTGGGCCTGCCCGGCAGCCGGGCCCCATCCGCCTCCGCCGCCATGCTCGACAGGGCCTGGGAACTGGCGCGCACCGACGACGAACGCCGCCTGGTGCTGGCCGGGCTCGGGGCCGTCCGCGACGACGCGTCCCTGAAGATCCTCGCCAGGGCCATGGACATGGAAGCCGTGCGCGAAGAGGCCGCCGCGGCCGCCGTGCGGGCCAGTTGTCCCGCGAATGACAAGGACCCGGGCCTCCTCACCCCCGCGGCCCACGAGGCCCTGGTGCGCGTCCGTGACAGCGCCCGGACCAAGGCCACGCTGGACAAGGCCCTGGCGCACCTGGCGTCCTTCCCCAAGGGATCCGATGTCAACGTTGCCCTCAACAAGCCGGTGCAGACGTCCATTGTCCACGAGAACGACAAGCTGCCGCCGCGGGCCGTCAACGGGATTCTCGACAGGGACGACGGCTGGTGGGGTGCGGGGACGCCGGCATGGCTGCAGGTGGACCTGGGCGGCCCGGTCCGCATCGACACGGCGCGGGCGGTTTTCTACTGGGACGGCAGCCGGTACTACCAGTACCGCGTCGAGGGCTCGACGGACGGGAAGGAATGGAAGGTACTGGCCGATGCGAGCGCCAACACCACCCCCTCCACCGGCAAGGGTTACGTCCATGCCTTTCCGCCGGCGGAGGTGCGCCATGTGCGCCTGAACATCCTCAAGAACAGCGCCAATCCCTCCTGCCACGTGGCCGAGTTCGAGGTCTACGCGGCCGGGAAGGCGCCCAAGGCCTTCGCCGCCGCGGAACCCCCCGCCCCTCCCAAGCCCACGCCCGTGCAGGCCCCGCCCCTGCCGGAGCCCGATGCGGAGGGTACCATCACGCTGTTCAACGGCACCGATCTCAGCGGCTGGATGGGTTCCACGAACGGCTACGCGGTCGAGGACGGGACCCTGGTCTGCCTGGAAAAGGGCGGCGGGATGCTGCTGACCATGCACCGCTTCAGCGACTTCATCCTGCACTTCGACTTCCGCATGCCCAAGGGCGCCAACAACGGTCTGGCGATCCGCACCCCCGCCCAGGGCAACCCGGCCTATGCGGGCATGGAGCTGCAGATCATCGACAACGAAGGGTACAGGGAAGTCCACAACCACGAACTCAAACCCTGGCAGCTGCACGGCTCCATCTACGGCTGCGTCCCCGCCAGGACCGGGGCCCTGAAACCCGTGGACGAGTGGAACCACCAGGAAGTCCGCGCCGTCGGCAGCCGCATCACCGTCATCCTCAACGGACAGACCATCCTCGATGCCGACGTCGATGCACTGACGGAAACCGCGGACGGCGCCGGACTCGAGAAACACCCCGGACTGCAGCGCCGCACCGGACACATCGGCTGGCTCGGACACGGCGCCCGCGTCGCCTTCCGGAACATCCGCATCAAGCCCCTCGATCCCTACACCGAAGGCCCTCACAACGTCCCTCCCGAGGGTTTCACGGCGCTGTTCAACGGCAAGGACCTGAGCGGCTGGAAGGGCCTCCTGAAGGGCCCCCATGACAACCCCGAGAAGCGCGCCGCCCTGCCCCCGGACCAGCTCCGGGCCCTGCAGGAGGAAGCGGATGCGAACATGAAAGCGAACTGGCAGGTCGCGGACGAGGCCCTGGTGTTCGGCGGCAAGGGACGCAGCCTGTGCACGGCAAGGGATTACGGCGACTTCGAACTCTACGTCGACTGGAAGATCAAGCCCAACGGCGACAGCGGCATCTACCTGCGCGGTTCGCCCCAGGTCCAGATCTGGGACCCGGCCCGTTGGCCGCAGGGCTCCGGCGGGCTGTACAACAACCAGAAAAACCCCCGCGACCCGAGCGAATGCGCCGACAATCCCATCGGCCAGTGGAACCGGTTCTTCATCCGCATGGTCGGCGAAAAGGTCACCGTGGTGCTCAACGGGGTAAAGGTCGTCGACAACGTGACCATGGAAAACTACTGGAATCGCGCCATCCCGATCTACCCGACCGGCCAGATCGAACTCCAGAACCACGGCAACACGCTCTGGTTCCGCAATCTCTACCTCCGCGAACTGCCCCCGGAGTGAGGTCGGGACCCGCTGTCAGGCCCGCTGCCGCGTTCCCGTGCATTCTCTACCGCGGTGTCCGCTCCGCGTCGGCGGTCAGCCAGATCTGGTCGATCTTCGTCCCGTCTTCCCGGCATAGGATCTCGATCAGGACGAGGCCCTCGGGCAGGTCGAGGGCGCGCTGTTTCTCCGCTCCCAGCTCCGCGGGGACCCATTCCCAGGCGGTGTGGACTCCGGTGTGCCAGTCGGAGGCGGGCACCCGTTCGTCGGCGCCCTGGCGGATGCGGATGCGGAACGAATCGTCGTCGGGGGTCGGCGCCTGCACGCGCGCCCAGAGATAGTAGGGGCCCGGCGCGGGCAGGAGGAAGGGGATGAGGGCGCGGGCCCCGCTCGAGCCTCCGCCGAGACCCGGCTCGCCCGGCTGCCAGACGAAGGCGCCGCCCGACGCGGCCGGGTCCGCGCCCTTCTGGAACGGCCACAGGAGAAAGGCGGCGTCCTCTGCCTCGAAGGGCTGGTCGGGGCGGCCGATGTTCCCGCTGTCCAGCGACTCGAGCAATTCCCGGTAGGCGGCAATGGGGTCGACTGCCGCGAGGATTTCGCGTCCGAGGTCCCGACCGTCCACGGCAAGCAACGCCTCCGCCGCGCCCGGCTCCTCCCCTGCGCAGACCTGGCGGTCATAGGTCTCCAGGTTCGCCCGGAGCCGCAGGGGAGCATGGATGCCCTGTGCCGTCACTTCGAGCGTTGTGCCGTCGAAGGCCGCCGAAGCGGACGCCTGCGCGAACTCGCTCCGGAAGCGGGCGAATCCCGCCTCGTCCAGGCTTTCGGCCACCCGGGTCCAGAGCGCCACCGAGGCCCGCCCGCTCTCGGGCTTCCCGGCCGCATGGATGACCGTGAGAGTCATCGCGTCCGAGGCGGCGACGTCGGTGCGCAGTTCGACCGTGGCGGGACCGCCCCGCATGTCGGCCGCATGCACGATGCGGAAGCCCGCTGCCGCGTCCCCGTGGCGCGCGAAGACGGGCCGGTCCAACGGCACGGGTCTTGCCGTACGGCGCCGGTCGGTCAGCAGGATCCGGTCGATCTTGGTGCCGTCTTCCCGGCAGAGGAGTTCGAGGAGCGCCGTCCCCGCGGGCAGCTCGATGGCGGTCGGTTCTCCGGGCGAGAGGCAGACAGCCTGCCACGTCCAGTCCGCATGAACGCCCGTGTGCCAGTCGGACAGGGGCAGCAGGTCCCGCGTGCCCTTGCGAATCCGAAGCTGGAAGGAATCCTCGCTGGGCGTAGGCGAAAGAATGCGAGCCAGCAGATAGTAGCTTCCTGCCTCCGGCACCTGCAGCGGAATCAGTGCCCGGCCGCCTCCCGGCCCCACCTCGCCCGGCGCCCCGGGCTTCCAGACGAACCTGCCGCCCGATGCCCGGGCATCCCTCTCCACGCGGAAGGGCGACTCGATGTGCACTGCCCGTTCGATCTCGAAGGCCCGGCCCGGCGTGGCCGCGTCGAACCTGGAGGTCCACAGCCGCCGCCATGGAGACACGGCCCCCAGCCCGGTGTCCCGCAGCAGCTCGCGGACTTCGGCGCCCGGAAGGCTCTCCGCGGGACCCGCCTCGATGCCCGCGGCTACGGGTTCGTCGCCTACCCACAGGGCAACACCTTCACGCGGCAGCACGACGTGTGAGAGCAGGCAGACGGGATCGGGAGCGGGACGCTGAAAGCCGCGGTCCCCGGGCGAGATGGCCGCCAGCAGCAACGCTTCGCGTTCGCGCTGCACACTCATCAGGAAGGGGGTGAGGTGAAGCGCCTTGCTGTGACCGCCGCCCACCGGATTCCGGAGTCGCCCGTAGGGATCGTTGCGCGCGTCCATGAGGAAGCTCACCACCGGCATCCCGGGTCCCCCCGCGAAGTGGACCGTGAGCGTCTTGTCCATCGGGTCCGCGTAGGAGGCGCCGGCGCTGCCGAGGCTGACGGAGCGTCCCACGTACTGTGCGGCCCGTTCCCCCGCCCCTGCGCCCCAGCGCTGGCGCACCATGCGGGGCAGGCGTTCGACGGCCAGCGTGCGCAGTTCCCCGGGGGGGCGCCAACCCGTCAGCGCCGCGAAACGCAGTGGGGCGGCGTCCGCATGCGGTTCCAGCCAGCCGGCAAAGCGGAGGTGATGATCCAGGTACCCGTGCCCGGTCACGTAGTCGTAGTCCCGGCTGTGGGCGCCGCCGAGCCGGAGGCAGGGCTCGAACCAGTTGGCCGCGATGTCGGTCCAGAACAGGCGCAGGGCCGTTTCCGCCTGGCTTCGGGCGCGGCTATCCCGGCTGAAGGCGGCGATCAGCAGCAGGGAATCGAGGTCCGTGCCGTAGTAGGTCGGGCTGAGGTACTCGTGGACTCCGTGTTCCCAGGTGTAGAGCAGCCAGGCGTCGAGCATGGCGTAGCCTTCCCGGGCCAGCTCGGGGCGTTCGGTCTGTTCGCCCAGCGCGATGCAGTTCCAGGTCTTCATGAGGAAGATGTTGGTGTAGCTCTCGCGCACGTTATGGCGCCGGATGCCCTCGACGGCGAAGGAGATGAGCCGTTCGAGGCGTTCGAGAGCGTCCTCGGGCAGGCGCTCCCGATGCCGCATCCAGAGCAGCGCCGCGTCCTGCATCGAGAACTCGACCGCGTTGAGGTCCTCGGGGCGTTCCGCACCCCAGTACCAACGGAAGTTGCCGTAGGTGCGGCTCTCCGGGTCGCGGTCCTGCATCCGCTCCGCCCGTTCCAGGGCGCCGCCCAGACGTTCCAGGCCGTGGTCCGCCTCGGCGGACTCGAGGGCGAACTCGAACAGAGACCGCACCCCCATCTGCGGCGACGGGTCCTGGAAACTCTCCCAGCGCCGCTCGAGGGCGCCGAGAAGTCGCTCGCGCTGGGGGGGTGTCAGCGGCGGCGAGCCGTAGATCCCGTCGAGGGCAAATCCGGAAAAGGCCGCCAGGACAGCCAGTACAGGCAAACGACGAAACATGACGCGCTCCTTGGACTGCGGACAACGGCCGGGGTGGGGCGCGAAGAAACGGACGATGCCCGTTTCACGACCGCGGCGCACCTTCATCCGGCGAATATACCGCGCCACGGCCGAGAGACCATGTCCCCTCGGCCGCCAATGCCGGGCGGCGCGCGGTCCGCTGCGTCCCCCGGTGTCCCCTCGCTCTCCCTTTCCCCGGCCCCTTCGCGCGCGCCGTCCTCCCGGCAGGTGACGGATCCCGGCCGAGCCATTACATTGGGTGGAAACCGGGACCAATCGTCCCGGGGGCACAGGGTTCCTGATCGTCTCACAATCGTCTGGAACGCCCGCGGCCCCCCGGGCACAGACTCGCGAGCACGGATTCTTGTGAAACGATCAGCAAGAGATGAGGACACGGCGCCATGGTCAGACCCATCCTGTATGCTTCCCTGGCGTGGACCGGATTGGCCGGGCTTGCGGGCGCCGCGCCGACCGTCGCCCTGACCGCCCATCCCGATCGTGTCCTGCATCCCGTCGACGTCAAGGTCTACGGCCATTTCCTCGAGCACATCTACCATTCCTGCAACGGTGGGCTCTGGGGAGACATGATCTGGGACCGGAGTTTCGAGGGCGGCGGGGCCGGGGCAGCCTGGAGCATCCGGGATGACGCCCTGGTGCAGGAGGGGGAGGCCACGGACGTGCGGCTGACCTTCGGCTCGCGCGCGTGGCAGGACTCCGAGTTCACGGTGGAGGCGCGCAAGAGCGGCGGCGACGAAGGCTTTCTGATCCTGGTTCGGGCCCTGAGTCATCAGGAGTTCTACTGGGCCAACCTGGGAGGCTGGGGGAACATCGGCCATGCCCTCGAGCGCGGGGTCAAGGGCGGCGGCCGCTGGCGGGCGGTCAGCCCCCGTCGGGACGGGCGGATCGAGACGGATCGCTGGTACCGCATCCGGGTGCGCTGCGAGGGCCCGCGCATCCAGGTCTGGCTCGACGGGGACGCCGTAATCGACTACACGGATGACGGCCAGGGTCCCGCCCGGGGCATGGCCGGCGTCGGGACCTGGTGCACCCAGGCCGAGTTCCGCAACTTCGCCGTGACTTCCCTGGATGGCAGGACCCTGCACCAGGGCCTGCCTCCCGTCCCCGAGGAAGGCCCGGCCAGCGCTCCGGCCTGGTACTCGGTCGGGCCGGCGAAGGTCTCGACGTCGCTCGAAGATCCCCTCAACGGCGGCAGGTGCAAGGCAGTCGACGCGAGTGCCGGTCCGGGGGGGGTCGCCCAGCGTCCCCTCGAAGTCCGCGTCGGCGAGGTTTACCGTGGTTCCCTCTGGGTCCGCGGCGAGCCGGCCGCCGAGGTGCGCGTGGAGTTGCTGGAGGGCGAGGGAGTCCTGGCCGCACAGGTTCTGCCGGCGCCCTCGGCGCAGTGGCGGGAGTTTCCGTTCGAACTCAAGCCCTGCGCCTCGTCGGACCGCGCGGCCCTGCGGATCCTCGTTTCGGGTCCCGGCACCGTCTGGCTGGATCAGGTCAGCCTGATGCCCGAGTCCTGGCGCCGGGGCGGCGGCTGCCGGCCGGACCTGCTCGCCGCCATCGCGGACCTGAAGCCGCCGGTCATCCGTTGGCCGGGGGGCTGTTTCGCCTCGCCCTACCGCTGGAAGGACGGCATCGGACCGCAGCACGCCCGCAAACCCCACCCGAGGCACATGTGGGACGACCGGGAGATCAACTCCTTCGGCAGCGACGAGTTCATCGCCATGTGCCGCCAGGTCGGCGCCGAACCGCTGATCGTCGTCAACATCGGCACACCCGAATGGAACCGCGAGGTCCTGGACAACGACTTCCTCCAGGAGGCCCTCGACTGGATCGAGTACTGCAACGGACCGGCCACCTCAACCTGGGGCAGGGTCCGTGCCGCCAACGGGCACCCGGAACCCTACCGGGTGAAGTACTGGGAGATCGACAACGAAACCTGGCACATGGGCGCGGAATCCTATGCGGAATGGGTCAATCGTTTCGCCCCCGCCATGCGCCGGGCGGACCCGTCCATCCGGCTGGCCGCCTGCGGCAGCGCCGGCCACGGGGAGGGCGGCAACGGCCTGGCCTGGAACCGCGTCCTGATCGAACGCTGCGCCGACAGGGTCGACTACCTGAGCATCCACCACTACGCCGACCCGAACCGCTTCGCCACCGACCCCCTGGCCTACGAAGCATTCTTCCGCAGGACCGGAGAGCTGATCGCCGCATCCAGAAACCCGAACCTCAGAATCTACGTCTCGGAATGGAATGCCCAGTCGACCGACTGGCGGACCGGACTCTACTGCGGCGGCCTGCTGAATGCCTTCGAACGCTGCGGCGATGTGCTCGAAATGGGCGGGCCGGCACTGTTCCTGCGCCATGTTTCCGCCAGCGCCTGGGACAATGCCTTCGTGAACTTCGATCACCGCACCTGGTTCCCCGCCCCCAATTACGTCGTCATGAAGCTCTGGCGCGACCACTACGCGCCGCAGCGCATCGCGATCGAGGGGGAGACGGGCGTGCTCAGCGTCGTGGCCACCAAGTCCGAGAGCGGCCGGGAGGTGTACCTCAAGGCGGTCAACCCGAGCGAGGAGGAGGTAACCGTCGTCCTCACTCTGGAGGGCGGCGCGGTGACGGCGGCCTCGATGCAGGTCGTCGCCCCGGGTGCGCTCGACGCGCGCAACACCCTCGAAGACCGCGATGCCGTGCAGCCAAAGCCGGCCCCGGTGCAGCGGGATGGCCGGCTGGTGCGGTTTGCCCTGCCCCCGCTCTCCTGCGGTGTGGCGACGATTCGCCGCGAGCTGTAGGAGCAGGGGAGGGGACGGGGCGGATGGGGGATGGGAAACGGACACGAACGGACGTAACGGAGGGGAGGGGGAAACGGACACGAACGGACGTAACGGAGGGGGAGGGGAGGGGACCGGCGGGCGGCGCGGCGGGAGGGCCTTCTTCTTCCCCCGTCCGTTGTGTCCGTTACGTCCGTTCGTGTCCGTTTCCCCTCCCCGTCCGTTCGTGTCCGTTTCCCCTCCTCTCCCCTCCCTCCTCAGCCCGCGAGGGTACACTCGGCGATGCCGAAGGGTTGCAGGTGACCGCTCCGCTCGACATCTCCGAGGCGCAGACGGTAGTCGGTTTCCCGCCCGCACATTTCGCAGAGGACGACGCGGCCGGTATCGGGTTCGAGGCCGGCCAGGCGGACCTGGGCGGGTGTCAGCTCGGCAAGCCGGCGGTCGGCGTCGGGGAGAGCCACGCTTTCGAGCCATCGCGGGCCATGGGCCAAAGCCCGGCAACGGTTCGGGAGGGCCTCTTCCCGCCAGTCGCCGCCAAATAACCGCACCACGAAACGGTGTCGAAGCTCCCCGTGGAAGAACTCCTTGTACCAGTCCGTGTCGCAGCCGTAGTCGTCGATGGCCGTGCCGGCCCAGTGCTGAAGCTTACGGCGGCCTCCGCTGGTGATCGAACGGCCCATGCAGAGCCCCAGACGGCCCCCTGAAGCGTCCACCCGGAACGACTGGGAGCCATCCTGCGAGACCAGGGCCACGCCGCCCCCGGGCTGTGCCAGAAACGCATGGGTCAGGGGCGGAACAAAGGACACCTCCGGATTCGGATGCCGGACCACGCCGAAGGGAACGTCGTACCAGACCTCGCCCGCAGTCCCGGTGCCGAGCAGGGCGCACAGGCCCCCCGGCTCGAAGTCCGCCTTGGGACCGCCGGCGTCGAAGTCGTCGAGCGAGTCGATCAGGGCCGGGTAGGTGAAGTGGAAACGCCAGTCCGCGAAGAGGCGGTCGCCATCCAGGGCGTACTCGGCCCGGAAGTGGACGTGGTAGTCGATCTGGCGGCAGGCGATCAGGCGCGGAAAGAGGCCCGGGATGACCGTCACCCGCCAGTCCCCCTCGGGCTGCGGGTCACGCAGCTCCCGATCGATGGACTTGAGGCAGAGGCGGAAGCGATCGAGGCCCAGCGTCATCTCCCGCCGCCCCGGCGACGCAAGCCGCAGGACCCCCTCGGCAAAGGCCGCCGAGAAAGCCCCGTTGGACACCTCGTGCCCCGCCTCCTCCCGCGCCGCGCGCCGGGGGCGCCGTTCCCGGGTGAGACCGATCGCTGCATAGGGCTCGACGTCGACCCGCAGGAGATGTTCCCAGCGGTTGCCGTCCCGCCGGACCATCTGCACGGCATCCGCGCCGGTCGCGTCCACGAAGGCGAGGGGTTCGGCCGTCCGGATGCTCGTCCAGGCGGGCTCCCGGACACCATGGGGATGGACCACCAGGAGGCCGTTGCCGCGCTGCCCATCCCCCCCGCATGCCGCCCGCGAAAGGTGGTCCGCCAGCAGCTCGGCTTCGGCGAAGCTGTCCGTCCGCTCGAAGCGCCGCTCGAGCATCGGGTACCAACCCCGGCCGTCCGAGTTGGAGCCCCAGGCGATGAGCATCGCCAACTGGCGGTAGGGCGATACCGGACGGCCCGCGCCGGCAGCGAAGTCGCGGACGAGTTCCGGGTACAGCCACGGGGATTCCACTTCCCATGTGGTGCAGGGCCGCGCCGCCGGCAGATCCGGGACGGCGCTCCGGGGCAGGAGGGTGCCGAAACCTGCCAGGCAGGCGCAGCGCCGGGCCTCCATGGCTTCGAGAGTCGCCCTGTGGAGCTGCATGCTGAGGTGGTCGCCACACCAGCGCGTCAGGCTGGGAGACTCGGTGCGGTCCTGCGGCTTGTTCGTGCAGGGCGTCGGGCGTTTCACCGTCTCCACACCGACTTCGGCAAGGTACTCGCTGACGAAACACCAACGGGTCTCGAACCTGCCCGTGCCCTCGAGGAACTCCTGCAGCTCGTGCATGACCCGGATGGCAACCGGGATCTCCATGTCGCAATGGGTGATCAGGAGGGCCTTGTCGGGAAGCAGATCCGGGTGGCTGCGGATGGCCGTGCGCTGGGCACCCTCGATCAGCGGCACCGCCACGCAGCGCGTGCCGTCCAGCCCCTCGGCCCAGAATGGCCTCAGGCTGTCTTCCCAGTCCCGGATGATGGTCCATTGCACCCCGAGCTTGTTGATTACATAAGGAAGCTGTGGTGTATAAGCAACTTCCTGCAGAAAGAAACCCTCCAGCTCCGCACCCAGTTCCGCCGAGGCGATGCCGCATCCCAACTCGGCGGCGTCCAGAACACTCATGCCGTCCTGGCACTGGGCGATGGACTCGCTGAAGAACGTCCCCATGAACTTCAGACGGCCCGCGGCACGCAGTCGCTGGGCCTGCTCGATCACGTCCGGCGCGCACTGCTTCAGCGACAGCAGAGTCTGCGGCGGCAACTGCATGTGGCTCTTCAGCCCCGGATGCTCCTGCATGTAGTCGAGGTACAACCGGTAGAGCTTGGGGAACTGCTCCCAGATCACCGACCGCAGCGAACGATCGTAGTTCATGTTCGGATGCGTCGTCATCGAGAAGTAGATCGTCTTCATCACCGTCTCCCGCAACGGACATTCGCGCGCCAGGAACCCCCTCCGCACGGGGGTGGAGATCCGGGGTCAGGCTCTCCGCGCGGCGGCGTATCGGGGCGCCAGTTCGGAGGCCTCGCGGAAGGCCTGGGCGAGCTGTGCCAGGGCCTCGTCGCACTCGGTCCAGAAGCAGGCGCCGTAGACCGAGAGTTCGGTTTCGGCGCAGCGGTATTCGGCGTTGGGGCAGTGGCCGACGCCGGGTTCGGTCCTGGGCAGGGCAAAGGGGCACTCCCAGGGGCAGCCCCTGCCGTAATACTCGTGCCGCTGCACCCGTGCGCGCAGGTGGAGCGGTGTCCCCACGTAGGCCGTGACGGGGGCCCCCTTGGCCCGGGCAATCTGCATCCAGAGTGTCCTGGGCGCGCCATCGACTTCCTCCTTGCGGTAGTCGAAGGGGATGTGGTGGAAGACGTGTTCGACATCGGGCGCGATGGCGGCGGGCCGGATGCCCGGGACATCGCTCAGCATGTCGTACAGCTTCATGGCATTGCGGCGGCGGACCGCGTTGCGCTCGTCGAGTCTTGGCAGTCCCGCTTCGAGGATGGCTCCCGCCAGGGGCTGCATGCGGTAGTTGACGCAGAATTCGCCGACGTGATGTGTCTCGGCCAGTTCCGGAGGCAGTTCCTGTTTCTGTCGGGCCGGGTGTGCGCCGACGGTCACGCAGCGGCGGAACAGCTCCACGTCGTTGGTGACGAGGGTCCCTCCCTCCCCCGCCGGCAGGTTCTTCGAGCCCTGGTGGCTGAAGCAGCCGACGTCACCGAGGGACCCGACCCGGCGTCCCTTGTAGGTTGCGCCGTGGGCCTGGGCGGCATCCTCGATCACGACCAGGCCATGGCGTTTCGCGACCTGCGTGACGGCGTCCATGTCGCAGGGGTGCCCGAAGAGATGCACCGTGATCACCGCGCGCGTCCGGGACGTGATGTTGCGCTCGATGCTCTCGGGAAGAACCGTGTACGTCCCCGGGTCGATGTCGGCGAAGACCGGAATGGCATTGGCATGCACGACGGCCAAGGCCGACGCATTCCAGGTGTAGGTCGGCACGATGACCTCGTCCCCCGGCCCGGCACAGGCGCCGACGGCCATTGCCAGCGCCGCCGTGCCGCCGTTGCAGGACAGGGCATGGTTCACACCGCAGTAGGCGGCCCAGGCGCGTTCGAAACGGCAGTTGACCTGGTCATCCTTGCCGAGTTGGGAGAGGGATTCGCTGCGCAGCACCTTGACGACGTTCTCGATGATGGCCTCGTCCACGGCCGGCCACACGGGCAGCGGCGTTGTCACCACGCGTGGGAGAGACTGGATTTCGGGAAGACTCTCGGCCTTCATGCGGGGCCTCCTTGCGCAGCCGTGACCGACACCGTTCCGGGAAGCGCCCTCGGCCGGTCCGACGCCCGGCGCCGGCCGTCGCGCACACGGATGGAACTCGCCCACACCATAGCCTCCGCGGCACCGACCACCAAGCACGAGGACGCCCGGCAGGGCCGCTGCGCGCCCGGGCGGCGCCAGTCCCGGGAATGGAGCAGAAAAGGCGAGGAAATGGAGCAGTCGGCGCCGAATTCCTCGGTCTGTATTCAGCCATGGGCGCTTCGTTCCGGATCCTGAGTCTGGTGGAAGAGCGCCGACGGACTCCGGTCCTCTCGACGGCCCTGAGGGAATTCCGATGAGTGCATTGAACCTCCGTCTGCCCAATTCCATCCACCGGCATGTGCGCGATGTGGCGAAACGTGAAGGTGTCTTCAGAACGGTTCTGGACAAAGTCCCGTCACGCGAGCCCCTCCGCGGAGACCAAATCGGCTAACAAGACGCTTCAGGGGACGGCTGACGCCGCACAGCAGCCGTAGCGAGGGCAGGTGCGGTTGGGAACATGGGGTCGTAAGGCCTCAGTCAACGTAGGGATGCTCGCGGTACGCTCGCGCTCCAGGGGGCATGGAACGCTCGCGGCCGCGCGGGCATTCGCG